>NZ_JARJVV010000005.1:0-202569 GCF_029348455.1 Segatella intestinalis | reverse complement strand
CACCACTCGTAGATCTCTTCGAAAGGACTGATTTCAATAATTTCAAAGAACTCGATTGTCCCCTCTTTCCGGGGTTATTTGATTAATATTTAACTGGTCCCGATTTTAACGGGACACTAATGTTGTCGCCCCAGAAGGAATCGAACCTTCGCTAACAGGACCAAAACCCGTTGTGCTACCATTATACCATAGGGCAAGTTGAGTTCGGGAGGTAGGACTCGAACCTACGAAGTCATCAGACAGCGAATTTACAGTCCGCCCTCGTTGCCACTGGAGCACTCCCGAATTTTCAAGTGGAGCCTCGTGGAGTCGAACCACGTTTTCGGGATTTTCAGTCCCGCGCATACACCAAGTCTGCCAAAGCTCCTTACTGATGTTGCCCCAGATGGAATCGAACCACCACTTGCAGATCCAGAATCTGCCGCACTACCGTTATGCGATAGGGCAAGTTTGCGGAGGCTAAAGGATTCGAACCTTTGAGACGTTGCCGCCTGCCGGTTTTCAAGACCGGTGCAATAGACCAACTCTGCCAAACCTCCAATGTTGTGACTCGTGAGAGACTCGAACTCCCGACCCCGACGTTCGTAGCGTCGTGCTCTGATCCAACTGAGCTAACGAGCCAAAGTGCGGAAGCAGAAGGATTCGAACCTTCGGAACCTTTCGGTCCGGCACGTTAGCAGTGTGCTGGTTTAAGCCGCTCACCCATACTTCCTTGTTTTGACGATGCAAAGGTAGAAAGGGAGAGTGAAGTCTTTTTTCGTAGCAAGAAAAAAGTTTCAAAAAAGTTGTTTATTGAGCGATTTTTCTAGAAAAAATGAATCCGAACAGAAGAAAACGGGGTATTCTGTTCGGATTTTTACGTTTTAAACAATTTCTTACGCAGTCTTTACGTTGTTCACGTATCTTATCTTTAGTGTCCCGTTAAAATAGGGACAAGTTAAACATAAATCAAGTAACCCCGGAAAGATAAGACTATCAAATCCTTTGATATATATTCTCCGTAAGAAGTATTCTGTATATCTATCTATAATTCAAGGACGTAGTGTTAAGTAGTAACTTATTTCAAATCATGAAAATCATCCATTACTACATCAAGGTAAACGTCTGGTAATCCTTCATAATCTTTAGGCTTAGATAAAAAATCCGGAAGATTTAAAACTAAAGTTTTTTTCGGACGTTCTTTATCTTTACATTTCTTCAAGTACTTTCTTTTGCGTATGTACTCTATCAAATCGTCATAATCAAGACCCTTTTGAGATTCATCCCAAAGAAATTCAGTATATCCTTGGTCTGGAATATACAAACACTTTGTACATCCCAAAATATTGGTGATTTTTTTTATATAGTTTCTGTATTTTATCAAGATTTCAAGATAATCTGGGGTATCTTTATTCCAAATACAAGTCTCAAAACCATGCCATCTAAAGGGTGATTCTGTAAGATACAGATCAACATGATAGGGGTATACGTCAAAAGAAGTATCTTGTTTATTATCAATACTAACTTCATATAACCTCTTATATTCATCAGTAATGACTTTCATTATAATTGAAATATCATGTTGGGCATTTTCGTGATGCAATCTAAACATCTCTATGATATTGTAATCTTCATCTTCCTTTTTCATAATGATATTAGCAGAAAATCGCTTGCTTATATCTTTGGCAAAAGCTTTTGGCGAAGATATGTCCAATTTATGCTTGTATGCCAACGGAACTATGTCTATTCCCATAACATTATATTGTTTGATTAGTAACCATTTTACTTCATTAGTGTCCTGTTAAAAGCAGGACCTGTTAAACATAAATCAAATAACCTCGGAAAGATGAGACTATCAAGTCCTTTGATATTATTGAAATCTGTCCTTTCGAAGAAATCTGCGAGTGGAATCTTATCCATGAGCAAAATGTTTAGAATCTGAAGTACCTCATAAGTCGATCGCTTAATTCATTGTGCAATATCATTGACAACTGCAAAAGTACAAATTGAAATCGTCGTCCCCTTTGAACCACTTGCAAAAGACTGAATTTCGATTAATTCAAAGAGCGATTAGTTCATTTTATCGAGACAGTAGTGATATCATATAAATAATATGTACCACATAGCACCCAGATATGAAGGTTCAACACCGAAGGGTTAAAGGTTAAAAGTCCTCTCTGTTTTCAATACCAAAGAGGACTTCGCTATGAAGTTTTACCACAATGCCACTTTTCCTGCAATACCTAAATCAACAGTTGCAGTTACTACACCAAGAGCCTTGAATACTCTTCTCATAGTAGGTATAGTTATGCTGTAACCTTTTTCTAATCGAGAGATTTGTGCTCTTTTCACACCTATACGCTCACCCAGTTGTTCTTGGGTCAAGTTCTGCTCTAAACGAGCTTTTTTAATGGCTTCTCCCAAACGGTAAGCATGTAAAGCTCCGTCTACATCACTTTCAAAAGCGTCACGTTTTGGAGTGCCAACTTTTCCAAAGTGCTTGTCAAGCACATCGTCCAATGGAGTAAGATTCATCTGTGCCATAATCATTTGTTTTTAAAATATTCTTTTCTAATAGCTTCTGCTTTCGCAATTTCTTTGTTTGGTGTCTTTTGAGTTTTCTTGATGATGCCATGTGTGGCAATTACCAATGTATCTTTGTCTTTGTCCCAAAAAGCAAACAAACGATAAGCAGTTTTGTTGTACAATGTACGAAATTCCCATATCTCCGAATTTTCCAACTTCTTGAAAAGTTCCTTGTTGCGTTCTCCACCTGCAACACGCTTGATGTTGTAGTAGATTTTATAGGATACCGCTTCGGGTAAACTTTCAATAAAGTTCTGTGCCTCGTCAGTCAAGACAAGTCGAAAAATATTTTGTGCCATACATATTCAATTTATTTGCAAAGATAAGCAAAATGTTTCATAATCAAGAAACAAATAGCGTTTAAATGAGTTATATATCCCATTTTTAACATTTCCATAGCAAGTAATTACGCATAGGAAACTTATATAATGGGTAAATTGGAATAAAGAAAATAATTCTAAAGTCTTAGAGTCGACATAAAAAGTTTAGCACAACAAAGTGCTGGATGCTCCTTCAAGCACATAAGGACATCTAAAACTACCACCACCAGAGCACGAAGTTCTGATGGTGGCAACCTTATTTTTCTCTATCAATAAACCAATGAATAGTTCACATTGAAATAGGAATCTGAAATTTTCATGGTTGTAATCTCCATGGATTTGTCCTGGTTGGTAAAGCAGTACTGCAGGCTGGCTTCATCGGCAGAAACAAGCGTGTAGTGCTTCTTCAGATAGTCAATGACAAGCCCACGGTTCACGCTTCGCTCCGTATCAATGACAGAATAAAGCGAACCGTCAAGACGGGAGAAACTGTAAAGAACGCCTTCACTACCCTGCCCTGTCATATAGGTCAACTGGATGTTGTCACCGGAAGTCTCTGCCACTGGGCGGTAACGCTTCATAGATTGAGCCATATAGCTCTTGACCTCATCCACATTCGCACCCATGATGTGGAATGGCTCTGTCCAAACGTCCAGTTTTGTTTCCGGACTCTCGACCTCCCCCATCGGGTCATCATTGCCGCAAGAGGTGAATACTACTGGTGAAGCCATCATCATCAGAAGGATGGCGATTGAAAGATACTTTTTCATTTTCATGACTTTTCGTTTTTGATGTTATTTAAATTCATTGTATTCATATCCACATGTGGACATGTATCAACGTACACGTGTATCATTGTATTCATGTGTACATGGCTACACGTCCACACATTCTACATGACTTCCCGGATGGTTTTAGTCCTGATTTTCTTGACCTTACCATACTTCGACTCATAAGCTTCAACGCCTTGTTTCATGACGTATTCCATGAAGGAGCGGATGGTGAAGCCTTCCTTTCGGGCGATGCTCTGAACCTTGTCAACGAGTTCCTTTGAGCAGATAAAGGAGAAATGTCGCCAGAGGGCTTCATCAGGCGAATCGCTCTCTGTCAGAGGGCTTTTAACTTCATTTCGTTCTTCCTTCGAGTCCCCAGGAGACTTGTCAAATCTGTCCTGCGGATGAATGGCAGCCTTTCCGAGAATGTTGCCAAGCAGAATGTCCATATTCTTCTTTGCCATGTCTTTACTGATTACGTGAAATAATTTCTTCTGTCAATGCCTGATAGTCCTTCGCTCCGTTCGACTGAGGGTCGTACTCGAAGATGCTCTGACCACTGCCTGCCGATTCTGCCAGGGCGATGTTTTCACGGATGCGAGTCTGCATGGTGATAGTCTCGTAACGGGACTTCACGGCTTGCTCAACCACCTTGTTCAATTTGCGATGGTTGAATCTGGCGATAAAGACTCCTCCCAATCTGAGGTTCGGCTTCACTCGCTGCAAGGTCGAGACAAAGGAATCGAGCATTCTCATACCTTTCAGAGGAAGAAGCTCTGGAGTCATCGGAACGATGATTTCATCAGCTGCAAGGAAAGCGTTTGTGGTGACGATTTCCAAAGATGGAGGACAGTCTATGAGAATGTAGTCATAGTTCTGCTTCACGGGTTCGAGCAGTCGGCTCAGCAGCTGTTCTCTTGCCAGAAGATTGGTCAAGGCAATCTCTGCGCTTGCCATTTCGAGGGAGGAAGGAACGAGGTCGAGGTTCTCCCTGATGTGTTTCACTGGCAGGGGTGCGCCATCAACCAGAGAGTCAAAGATGCTTGCCTGCACTTCATCTTCATTAGGGATGAAATACAGGGTAAGATTTGCCTGACCGTCAAGGTCTATGAGCAGGACTTTCTTGCCCATACGTGCCATGCAAGCCCCGATGGAGGCTGTAGAGGTGGTCTTCGAAACGCCACCTTTATGATTGGCGAATGTAATGATTTTCAATGACATAATATAAAATCTTTTGTATATATGTATTAACGTATTCATGTGTACATGGCTTCACGTGTACGTGGCGACATGTATTAACGTGTACAAAGGTACGGGTATCTGGCGAGAGTTCCTCCACGCTTCCCCTAACAACCCAAAGTGTCAGGGGAAACGTTAGGATTTGAGGAGTCATTTATTCAAATGTGAAGGTGCGGATGTAGAAATAGGTGTCATCGTCCTCATACTCATATTCATTGATGAAGTCCATCATCTGTTCATCGGTTCGCTCTCCCTGCTCAATACCGGTCTTGGAAGTCCATTCCCTGATGGCTTCTCCTATAGTGCCGTAAACATCATCGCAACAATCCTCGAATGGTTCGCCGGATGCGCTGACGCAGCATTCTTCGGGAAAGTAATTGCCTTCATCGTGAGTGTAATAGACCTCACATCCACACTCGCAGCATCTGTAGGAAATGCTCAGTTCATCATCCAGGAGTCGATTTATCTCAAAGAAGAGGTCATTGCAAGCGTCCCAGGCAGTTTCGGTCTCGAAAGAAAGCAGACTGGTGTCTTCATCCTCCTCATACTCTGCCCAGTAGATGTGACCACGCACACTGATGTGCTTCTTCTGATAGTCGATTCCATAGTGCTTGGCGAGGTCATCCAGCCAGATGTTCCTGCTGTTCACCTCCATGCACTGAAGGGTGTTCCAAAGGTTGCTTACTGCCTTTTGGGTTCCTGTGACCTTGTAGGTCGTTGTTGCCTGATTTGCCATTGTTTTGTATATTTATTTGATTACCATTCTGTAAAATAACTCTGGTCGTTGGATTCACATTCCTCTGCCCATTCCTCATCTGTGAAGTCGCTATGCAGACAGTCTTTGCTGCAATAATAGGCTACTCCCATGTCTGCGCAATAACCCTCACGCATCAGCTTGCCACATTCTGAGCATCGTCTGCAAGCCCTGTCGGTGTTCCACCAATAGTCCACGAAAGACTCTGCCACCACGTCCTCGCTTGTATTTTCATCCCACTTGTCAAGATAGAATGAAGCAAACTGGTTCAATTCCTGCTCACTGAAGAGTTCCTTGTCTGTGCCGCTCACCGCCTGGGTAAGTCGGCTGAGAATTGATTTCATTGTTGTCATAATGCCATCTGATTTTATCTCCCTTTCGTAGATCAACTACTTCGGGGATGGTTAAAAATTATGTTGCATCCAGAAGGTGTTATGGCTATCCATACAAGGTTTTGTCTGCAAAATACTACCCGAATGGTGTGGAGATTTTTCAGCAAAGCAGCGTCCTGACCTTGTAAAGATAAGACAGAACCGTTACCTTCGCAACAGAATTATTACCGATTCCCAGAAGTCGATGAATGAGATCCTCCTATAACAGGACTATCCTTTCAGCAAGGAAAAGTATAAGCATAAAATAGAAAAATCTGTTGTATATCTGTTGGTTATTGACGGTTTTGCATCGTTTTAATAGGGTATTAAAATGAAGCAGAATGATTAAAATGACAAGAAGTATAAGCACAAAAAAAGCGACCCGAAGGTCGCTCTTTATCACGGAGAGAAGGATTTACTTATCCTTCTGGGTCTTGCCCTGCTGAAAATCAGGAGCGTTCTCCTTCTCTACAGCTTCGTAGAACTTGGTGGCTACGAGAATCACTCGGTTGTGCTTGACTCCCTCGGCATCCAGCCATTCCTCTGGCTTGAAATAGCCCTCAACAGTGAGGAGTGCTCCCTTGACCAGACGGTCGAATGAAGAGGTGTTCTCGTTCTTGCGCCAAGCCTCTATATTCATGAAGGCAGAAGTGCGAGAGTTTTCATCGCCATTCTTCTCATTGCGGCTAATGGCCAGTGAGAAGCGAGCTACACTTGCGGTTGAAAACTGATGGATGCTTGCATCCTTACCTACGAAACCAGTTACTGCGAAAGAATTTTCCATCTTTTTCATAATTCAATATTTTTAGAAGTGAAACATTTATTTTTTACGGTGCTATCAGAGTTGGCAAGGAAAACATAGGAAGCAAGGAATTATCGAATTATTTCACCCTTGGGCAGGAAAAGTTTTTTGGATGAGCAGCAGACGGAAAAGTTTTTGAAAAAAATTCAGAGAATAAGGCACCTGGTACTTGCAGAAATGTGGCTTGCACTAACTTTGCAGCGGAAAAAGTAAGTGTGGATGCTTCGTCCAAAAATATGAATGAAAAGGATGAGTAGAAAATATCTGCAGTTGGTTGGGTAAAGGAAAGCTGCATCCTCCTCGATGTTTTCAAGCAAACTGGTTGAGCAATACGGCTTATAAGTTCAAGAGATTGGCAGGAAAACTCAAACTTCATCATGTACATGAATAAGGTTAAGCCAAGGACAGAACTATCAGGCCTATGACTGCCAAGGGTAAGCATCAGCATGTAGAGGGAAGCTGAGCAGAGAAGCATGATGCCTGAGGCAAGCGGCAAGTTCAACCAAATCTCCAGGCAACAAGCGAAACTGAAGAGAAGGACTACGGAATTTCAGCAAGGAGAAGAAGGCAAAGCCCTGAACCAGCTAAAGAGCAGCTGCCAAGGCAAAGCTTACGGCGCATACAGAATACAAGTTTAAGGTTTAAGTTTACCCATGTATATATACATGTTCTTTCAAACTCAAATAGTAAACCTCTACCGATTTTTAACCACTCAAACCAGGAAGTTTACAAGTTTAAGAAAACCATATATGTATATATGCCGAAATAAACTTGTTTATTAACATATAGTCAAGGATTTTGGGAGAATCTATTTTTCCTTGCTGAAATGTACGGATAATTATACAAAATGGAGAGGAAAACTCATCCATACTAGGATGAAAATCGCAAAAACATGCCGATAAGTCGTGGAAATCTATCGTTTTTCAATAGATTTCCACGACTTATCGATATATTTTGGAGATTTTTGCAGGAGAAAAGAATTTTTATACAACAAGTAACTTCTACAAATAGCGACAGCTTTTGACAAGCAAAAGGTCGTAAATCAGCTAATTTGTGTTAATTACGCAACGCTTTTGCAAGTATTCGACATTAAGCTATGCATTTTTCAAAGAAAAAGCTTATCTTTGCATCAGTATTAATAAGAAAATGACATTGTTATGATACTTAGAGCTACATTTGAAAATATATATTCCATCAAGGATGAGACTCAAATCAGCTTTGTGGCAGGTAAGAGCAACGCACATCCGTCTCATGTTTCCCGTGCAGAGAAGCGTGACGATATTTCTGTACTGAAGGCTGGTATCGTTTATGGAGCCAATGCTTCCGGAAAGAGCAACGTCATCAAGGCCATTGCCCTGCTCCAGCAGATAGCCAATGGAAGCTTTCCTCAAAGCAAGGTGGAACCTTTCAAGCTTGCTGATACCGAAGAGAAAAACTCTAAGGTAGAAATCGAGTTCAAGACCAAGGGTAAGTGCTTTGCCTATGGCATGGAGTTCACCGTCGGAGGAATTAAGGAGGAATGGCTGTTTGAAATCAACAGCCGTACCGACAAGGAAGTTTTCACAAGAAAGGTTACAGATGACGGCAACGAGTTCACGTTTGGCAAGGTGGATGGAAATGAAGAAACATCCATGCTCCTGAAGTTCATCGCCCACAGTACTCCTTCCGATTCCAGCTTCCTTTCAGAGTATGTACGCAGAAACGGCAAGGGACTTGAAACCATACGCATGGCCAAAAACTGGTTTGCAGACGGATTGAAGATCATCTTCCCAAGCACACGCCTGCAGGGAATTTCTTTCCTTACTGAAAACAATGACGAGCTGCAGGAAACGACTCGCTCGCTTCTTGCCTACTTCAACACGGGCATTTCAGACGTACGCCTGTACAAAATCAAGAAAGAGGATGTGAATTTATCTTCCGATTTACTTGATAACATACTCAGCAAGGCCAAGAACGGCAAGGCGTACAGCATGGCTGCCACAGTTGGAGGCGAAATGCTTCTTTTCGAGGTGAATGCCAACGGAGGATATGAGATTTACAAGCAAAAGGCTGTTCACAGAAATCTTACTTCCGGCACAGAGGTTGTATTTGATCTGAGCGAAGAATCTGATGGCAGCATCCGGTTGCTTGACTTCATCCCAATGCTCATCGATTTGAAGCAAAACGAAGTTGATTATCTCATCGACGAGATTGACCGCAGTATGCACCCGATGCTCTCGCAGAAAATCTTAGAGTGTTATTTCTCAGGACTGGAGCCTGGAAGAGACACTCAGCTCATCTTCTCCACTCATGAATGCAACCTGCTCAACCTCGACCTTATCAGAGCTGACGAAGTATGGTTTGTCGAGAAGGGAAAGGATGGAGCATCTCATCTTACATCCTTGGCAGAATTCAAGCCTCGTGAAGATGTCCGCAAGGGTTATCTATTAGGACGCTATGGAGCCATTCCGTTCTTTGCGCCTATAAGTCAATTAAAATGGTAACAGCTATGAGACAAAGAAAAGACTTTCAACGAATAGAAGGAGTTAAATCTTCTCGACTCATCGTCATAGCTGCAGAAGGAAGAGCAACCGAAAACATTTACTTCGAGGCTATGCGCCAGGAACTATGTGCAACTAATGTACAGCTGGTTGTTCTAAACCGAGAAGATGACAACTCTAATCCAGCCAATGTTCATCGCCAGATTAAAGATTTCATGGATGAATACAACATCTTAGACGATGATCAACTATGGATTGTAATAGATCGTGACGACTGGAAGGAAAAGATGCTTGCCGACATTGCACAACTATGTCAGCAAAACAGCAATCTCAGATTCTGCATGAGCAATCCATGTTTCGAACTTTGGTTGATATTGCACCTTGAAGACATCGAAGATTATTCGGAAGAGGATAAGAAGAACCTCTTTGAAAATCCTCGCTTGTCAACTCATGGTACATGGACGAAATATCATCTTCGCAAACTGATGGGACATTATCAGGAATCAGACTATGATCCATCCATCTTGCTTCCACATGTCGAAGAGGCTATATGTAGAGCTGAAAAGCTGGATATAAACCCAAAAGACAGATGGCCGCAGACTACTGGAACCAGAGTTTATTTACTTGCAAAAAGCATCATGGACAGATAATGACCGCACAGATAAGTCGTGAGATACATTCCAAGACGATGGCAATAATCCAACGCACCTTACGTTATTACAGAAGAAGAGGACAACCGCATCCGCAACCGAAGGGAGACCTTCATCAGGGAAACAGGCACAGAGAAAACGGTACTCATCACGATGATTACCTCCTATGGACTTGCGCCGGGCGGCTATTCTGATGACATCCAATGCCAGCTGACGATGGCAGATTTATTCAGATAAAAGCCGACCTCTCAAAAATGATAAAAAAACACGTTTTAGCACGAAAATGCAGATTTTGAGTGTTTACAAAGGTTAAATATGTTAAATCTTCAACCCCTAAAAATGGGTGTTTGTAAAGATATATGACATGTAAAATGAATGAAATCAAGTGAAACCAAGTGAAAATACAAAAATCGTAAGTAGCTGATAATCAACATTCTTTTCATTCAGAAGGAAAGCGGCTCACAAATAGCACGTCAGTACTTAACCGATTGAGAATCAACGACATTCATTATTTGCGTGGGAAAGTGAAGGCGTAGAAAAGGGCTTAAAAAGATACTTGAAAAAAGTAGGAAAGTAGGACTAAAAAGCACTGAATATCAGATAATTAAGGAGATAAAAACCCTTATATTTTAGCCCGGCAACCATATGGCTCAAAACTATGTTAAATAGCTAATATTCAGCTGATTACGTATGGTGCATCGGAAAGTAATAGAAACGAAAATAGGGAACGCACTGTGTTCCCTATCTTTTTATCACTTGTTGCGTCTATTTTTTGAATCCATACCTTTAGAGAAAGCACGAAGTTGTTTCCTTCAAGCCACCATATGGGTCAAAAGTATCGTCCTTTGGATAAGAGAAAGGTATAATTTGACCACCTTACTTTCCTTGCAACCGAAGATCAACATCAAAGAAAGTATTACTAATGTACTATCGATAATTCTTTTCATTGTCTTTAAATATTTTGATCATTTCATTGCGTTATTTTTCTTATATAAGATAAGACGGTACTACTATGACCAACAGCGATGATAACATCAAGATTGTAGAACAATGGAGCACGCTCAACATCACGCTCTCCCTCCAGTTGAACTTGTTGAATTTTTCTACAAGTTGCCTCTCTTTGCAATTCACTAGACTCATAAATCTGAGAAATATGATAAGTGATAGTTGCTCTATCAACACCAAACAAAGCAGCCATCCTTTTCTGTGACATCCAAAAAGTTTCGTTGTTGAAAATCACTTCAATGCGAGTTTCACCTTGTGCAGTCTTATACAGTAAGATATTGGATTCCAGTGAGTTCCGCATAAGTTCGGTTGTAGATACGGATTGAGAAAAATAGGCTCTTGCCTGTTTCACCAATAACTTCCTTGAATCAGCATTCTCAGAAATGATCATACAGGCCATACGGGATAGATGGAAAGCTTCGACCTTGCGAAACGATCCACTACCCAGCTTAACCATTTCAACCACGTGGTTGAAATGGTCATCTATATCCATACCTTTTTCACTGGCAACTTTGATTGCTTTGTCTATTACATTTTGGAATTTCCAATATCCCGAATAGCCCATCGCATTACAGAGTTCGCGTGAACTCCAGTATTCTTTCCCGTTATCATCCACTTTCCGAATTTCTTCGAATGTCGGACGCATGTCAGGCACATTATTCTCATCCATATCTTTTCCGTTTCTTTTGTATTGACGTTCTACAACATTGAATAGCAAAAATACAAAAAAAGATGAAAATCACCCTAATCATTTATAAGAAGTATGATTTTTAATGTTATTTATGCAAAAAGAAAGAAACATGTCAGAATATATTGATTTTATCACTTATCAAGACGATGCTATAATCCAACGCCCATTACGTTATTACAGAAGACGAGGACAACCGCATCCGCAACCGAAGGGAGACCTTCATCAGGGAAACAGGCACCGAGAAGTATGATTTTCTTAAAAAGTTTGGCTATCTCACGTATTCTTTGTACCTTTGTCGGCAATTACAATATTAAAATCAAACAATTACGGAGTTACTGATGTTTCTTTTTAGCAGGTATAGTTGCTATCATCGGTGCAATAGAAGTAATACGAAGAGTCAGAATAATTCTTTCGTAAAATTATGGCATTAGAAATAAAAAGCACACCTGTATTGACAGGTGAAGACGCTGAACGTTTTATACGTGAGGCAGAAGAGAATGAGAAAAATCCACAAAGGAGAAAATTGCTTTTCTCGTTTGAGGATATTGACAGAATGATGGAACGTTCACGAAAATATCTTAAAGAGCATGGAGGAAAAGGACCTTTCGCAAAGTAAGTTTCTCTTTGGAAGGAACATAAAGAATAACCGCTGTTGTTATGTGCTATTAAGTTAGTGTTAGTCTCTTCACTGAGGCTGGACGTCCTCAGCGGAAGCCTATCGTTGTTGTGTGCGATTAAGTTCGTGTTTGCCTCTTCCAGAGGCTGGACGTGACAGATAGGCTTGCCCTCGGTACCTCGGCATCGAGGGCTTTATTATGTTCTCAATCTATTTCGAAAAATACGCTAAATATATTCTGAAAGTCAACAATATTGCCAAAACAAGCACTCAGACAAATACCCAGAAACGCAGTACATAGAAAACTGATGATAGCATTGCTAATAATCAAAAAAATAGAAGATTACAGAAAGTGAGGTTGAAATTGAGGTTAAGAATGAGGTGAAGAGAAACTATGTACTTGGAACCCAAGATAACACTAAAGACGTCCTCGTTATCCCCTTGCTTACAAATAAAGTTAAATCAAGTTAGCCCTGCAAACAAAATCCATCCATAAAATCATTTTTTTTGATTTTTTTTGTATTTTTGCAGATATATTGCGCCAATATGGTCGTTGAGCATTGCTTATCCTCCTATATTACAGGCGCATAATTATCTAATGATTTGAGCATGAAAAAGATATTATTCCTACACGGATTCTTCGCCACGGGCAGCTGTCCGATGGCGAGAGCCTTGAAAGAGGCGTTTGAGGGGACGGCGGTGGTGCTGACTCCCGACCTGCCTTTGCACCCCAAGGAGGCACTGAAGGAGATTCGCTCCATCATCGACCGGGAACAGACCGACTTGCTTCTGGGCAACAGTTGCGGCTCTTTCCTCGCCCAGATGCTGGCTCCGGTGGTGGGCATTCCTGCCTTGCTGGGCAATCCGTATTTCATGATGACGGAGTTTCTGAAGGAGCGCATCGGCGAGCATGAATACAAGGCTCCGAGAAGGGACGGAAATCAGCGGCTGGTGATTGACGAGGCGCTGATTGAGGAGTTTGCGGAGCTGGAAGCCGTACAGTTTGACCATTGCAACCCCTATTATAAGGATCGTGTGTGGGGACTTTTTGGTGAACAGGACACCCTGGCTCACTTCTCCCCTCTCTTCCTGCAGCATTACAATCAAGCCTTCCATTTCCCTGGCGGTCATACGCCTACAGAGCAGGAGGTGAAGACCTGGTACGCTCCCCTTGCCCAGAAAATGCTGATGGAGTTTTCTGCAAACTTTTAATCGTTTCACAGAAATAGACAAATAATTATGGAGACATTTAATAACGTAATAAACAGTGGCCAGCTTGTTCTGGTCGATTTCTTTGCTACCTGGTGCCAACCTTGCAAGGCGATGCACCCCATTCTGGAGCAGGTGAAGAGTGTATTGGGCGACCGTATCCGAATCATCAAGGTGGATGTAGATAAGTACGGCGTAACAGCAAGCCAATACCGCATCCAATCCGTGCCTACGCTGATGCTTTTCCGAAACGGAGAAGTATTGTGGCGCACAAGCGGTGTGGTTAATAAAGCGGAATTGCTGGCTACGCTTGATCCATTCTTGACATAATCAAAAATATCAAAGAATAATCTTATGCGCATAATAGGAAACTTACTTTGGTGGCTCTTCGGAGGTCTCGAAGCTGCCATCGGTTATTTCACCGGCAGTCTGGCTCTTGCATGTACCATCATCGGCATTCCCTTTGCGATACAGACATTCAAGATTGGTCTGCTCTGCCTATGGCCTTTTGGTTCTACTGTAAGAGAAACAAATAGTCCAACTGGTTGCATTCGCATCCCACTGAATTTACTCTGGCTGATTTTCGGAGGATTGTGGGCTTGCCTCATGCATCTGTTCTTCGGCTTTCTCTTATGTATAACGATCATCGGCATTCCTTGGGGAAAACAGCATTTCAAGATGGCCGGACTTTCGCTCGCACCATTTGGCAAGGATGTGGAGTTGGGATTTTAAAGAAATAAGAAAAAGAAGTTGAAGGATATGAATACATTACATAGTTGCCTCGCCTACTATCTCCTTGCTATCAATGCTGTTGCATTCATCGTGTACGACATTGATAAGTACAAGGCAAAGAAAGCCAAATGGCGCATTCCGGAAGTAACGCTTTTATTGCTGGCTGTCGTTGGAGGAAGCGTCGGGGCATGAATGGGAATGAAAGTCTGGCATCATAAGACGATGCACAAGAAATTCAAATACGGTATTCCTGCCATTCTGCTGATACAGATTGCGCTGATGGCGTATTTGCACATGAATTAATAACAAAATAAATAACTAAGTATATGAGCATTAAAAAGACTGGGATATATTGGAAGGGCATCAAGCGCCGGATAGGGAAATTCTTTGAGAAGGTGCACGAATGTATACTTATCTTTACCGACTGGCTGGGGTAAGTGCACATAGTAAATAAAATGCAAAACATTGAAATAATCTGATGGAAACAGAAAGAATTTTACTTCGATATTGGCAGGAATCTGATGCAGAGGCACTCTTCAAGTACGCCTCAGACCCTGACGTAGGACCTCGTGCTGGATGGCCGGCACATAAGTCTGAAGAGGAAAGTCGGGAGATTATCCGCACATTCTTCCATAACGACACGACATGGGCGATACGGCTATGCTGATGTGGGCAATGAGAATGCTATGGAACAGGAGCACTATTCAGACTCGGAGTATGTAGCTTGATTTCTGCATCAATGTTTAGCGGTCTAACTAAGCAACTTGTTAAAATAGCCAAAAATAGAACAGAAAAGCAGATAAAAGTTCATTTTCTATTCCAAATTTTACTATTTTTGCACCATGATAATGGATTTAGAACATATAGGTAACATACCTGTCAGTACTTCAGCTATAGCTTCATTGTTTACAAACATTGAAGCAGGGAATCAGAAAGTACGCAGTCTTGAGGCGGCTCATAAAATTATCCGACTCAAGAAGGGGCTTTATGTGGTAGCCCCAAATGTGTCTCGTGTTGCTCTATCCACAGAACTGATAGCCAATCATCTTTATGCTCCTTCGTATGTGTCTATGCAGACAGCCTTACGTTATTATGGATTAATACCAGAAGCTGTTTATACTACTCTGTCTATGACACTAAAGCACTCCCGTAGTTTTGATACTCCTGTCGGGCGTTTTGAGTATAAGAACATGTCAAGAGAAGCCTTTTCAATAGGGATTACAAGCATCAATATGCAGAGTTACGCCTTTCTGATGGCAACACCAGAAAAAGCTCTCTGTGACTTAATCGCAAATTCTCCGAAGGTTAATTTACGTTACCTGAAGGAGGTAGAGAACTATTTGGAGGAGGACATCCGAATGGAAATAGATGATTTCAGGAATATGGACATAAGTATATTTGAGCGATATGCTCAGGTTGGAAAAAAGTCTAAATCCATAGAAACTCTAATTAAATATTTAAGGAAATGAATACAAACGAGATATTCAATCAAATGCTTTCGAGCTATGACATAACGACCGAGCTGCAAAAGCGCAATGCTATCTTTGAGGTCAACCAGCAGATTATTCTTTCTGGGCTTTACAATGGTGGCTTTTTCAACGAGGCAGCTTTCTATGGTGGAACATGTCTGCGTATATTCCATGGATTGCATCGTTTCTCTGAGGATATGGATTTTTCCCTACTTGCTCCGAATGAAAACTTTGATTTTACACATTATTTTCAGCCCATCATTGACCAATTCGCTATGGTGGGTAGAGAGGTTGAGATCAGAAAGAAGGACAAAAAGAACTTTGGCAAAGTGGAGTCTGCCTTTCTGAAAGACAACACAGATGTATATGATATTACATTCCAAACTGAGAAATCTGTTAAGATCAAGATTGAAGTTGATACTCAACCTCCTTTGAAATTCCAAACAGAACAGAAGTTGCTTCTGCTCCCCCAATCTTTCATGACACGATGTTTCACTTTGCCAGCCCTCTTTGCAGGAAAGATGCATGCACTGGTGTATCGTGCCTGGAAGAACAGAGTCAAGGGACGTGATTGGTATGACTTCGAATGGTATGTTCGCCACAATGTTCCTCTTGACTTTACTCACTTGTGCGAAAGAGCCTTACAGTTCAATCACGAAGAGCTTGACAAGGAGACGTTCCTTCAAAACCTAAATGAAAGACTTGCCACGGCAGACATGAATCAAATAAAGGCAGACGTGTTGCCTTTTGTCAGGAATCCCAAAGAGTTGGATATTTGGTCGAATGACTATTTTATGGAACTTGCAAAAATGATCAGATTTGAATGAAAGAAGCATTTCGAAAACATCTGGGCAGACCATTTTACAGGCAATCCTGCATCGGGAAGAGTCATGGAGAAATGCGGTTTCTCTGACACCGGAATGCTGAACAGATGCAGCCAGCTTATGGGTGGCGACAAGGATATGGTCAAAGTGTTTAAGTATAAAGGATAAAAATAAATGAACATGACTTTTCCAGAAATATATTCAGCAACAGGCATGATGGAGCTGATTCAGAAAATCGGCTTCCTCCCTCTTCTTGATAGCGGCATTGAAGGCTTCTCTGCCGAAGACATCGTAGCAGAAGACTGCGGTTACGTAAGACTTCCTGAAGGCGGTTGGGACTGGCCGCTTTGGAAATGGAAGGGCGAGATTGTGCAGGAAATGCCGTGTATGTACGGAAAGTTCTTTAACAAGAAAGCGGGATTCATCAGTCAGGAATGGTGGCCGGACTTCTGTAACTATAGAAGAAGCAAGTTTCCACGCCCGGATGAAGAATCGATAGAAGGAGCCATTCTCAGTACACTTCAATCTACAGGCAGTCTCATCACGAGAGAACTTCGGGCAGCCAGCGGTTTTACAGGAAAGGGAATGAGAAGCAAGTTTGACGGTTATCTCACCCGACTGGAAATGGCGACTTACATCGTGACCGAGGATTTCATCTACCCTCGCGACAAGCACAATCATGAATATGGCTGGGGATGGTCGCTGCTCAATACTCCCGAAGATCTCTATGGCAGAGAGGCTTGCCAATGCAACCGCACTCCCCTGGAATCTTATCAGAGGATTTTCGAGCATCTGAAAGAAATCCTGCCTGATGCTTCGGATAAACAGATTATCAAATTAATAGGATAAAAATGACTTCACTTCAAGAAAGACTGTTCGCCATGCAGGATAAGCAGTATGCTGCTTTCCAGGCCAAACTGACACCGGGAGTGCCTGTGGAGAGTTTCATAGGCATTCGTGTGCCTGTGCTTCGCAAGTTCGCAAAAGAATTTACAAAGGAGACAGAATGCGAGGAATTCCTTCAGCAGCTTCCTCACCAGTACTACGATGAGAATATGCTTCACGGACTCCTCATTTCCGAGGTAAAGGACTACGAAGAATGCATTCGTCTTACAGACACCTTCCTGCCATTCGTGGACAACTGGGCAGTTTGCGACATCATGTCTCCGAAGGTGTTTGCCAAACACAAGGAGGAACTATTGGCAAAAATCAAGACTTGGAGTAAATCGTCACACGTCTATACTTGTCGTTTTGGAATAGAGACACTTATGTCTCATTATCTGGATAAAGACTTCAAGGCTGAATATCTTGAAATTCCTGCATCAGTAAGGAGCGAAGAGTATTACGTGAAAATGATGGTAGCCTGGTTCTTCGCCACCGCCCTTGCCAAGCAATGGGACCAGGCGATTCCCTACATCGAGCAACGCCGCCTTGCTCCCTGGACGCACAACAAGACCATCCAGAAGGCCATCGAGAGCTACAGAATCACGCCCGAGCAGAAAGAATATCTGCGAACATTGAAGATAAAATAATTATGACACAAGATACATCTACATATTACGTTTGGATAGGTGGCTCATGTGATTATGGTCATAAAGAGCGAGCTGGTGGTGCTGCCGTTGTGATTGAACTGATCGAGCAGCGAGAGCAGAGTCAAACTTGTTTGAACTCTGCCGAATCGCGACAGAAGAAGACCAAAGGTCAACATAACAGCAATATCATCAGTCGTGATGTAATCAGCGACCTACACACCACAGAGTTCCGCATGATGCTAACCCTCATGGTGAAGGTAATGCAGGAAATCCCTGAAGGTTCCGACATTCTCTTCCTGACCAATGCCGCCTACATTCAGAACTTTGACAAGGCTCCAACGGCTAAATCAGCCAACCGAACGAGCAGCGAGAGCAAAGATGCAAACTCGCTTGCAATCTCTGCCGAGTCGCGAGGGAGGAAGGCGAGAGCCAACTCCGACTTGATCATTCAATGCATCGAGGAAAAGAAAAGGCACAACTCAGTCGGGGTCAAGATTGTACAATACCACAAGAGTCCATTGCTGATAGAGACCCACGATAGGGCTACGGAAGCAATGGCTAAGACAAGGAAGGAATTTCACCAGAAAAACAAATGAAAAATATGGAATACAAAGATAAAGTAGTCATCGTGAACGGTGGCGCACAAGCGGCTATGACTATTGATACAACAAGCCTCTGTTCACATCTTCAAAAGAAGTTGTTTGAACCTGAGGGAGTATATTATCCTATCTGGCAAGCCATGCAGAACGATGAGGAGTTGACTGCCGTGGTTCGCTCACGACAGCTTCATATTTATCGTAATGGTAAAAAGATTCTCATTCTCGCTGGCAAGGCTCAGCCGAAGATTATCAGAGAGGATAAACTGAATGAATGGATAATAATATAATAAAGAACGAAGCATTTCGAAAACATCTGGGCAGACCATTTCATAGGCAATCCTGCATCGGGAAGAGTCATGGAGAAATGCAGTTTCGTCGATACAGGTATGTTGAATAAATGTAGCCAGCTCGTAGGTGGCGACAAGGATATGGTTAAAGTATTTAAGTACAAAGGATAAAAAATGAGAAAGGAATCAAGAGCAATGGATAGTGGGTGGGCATTGGAAGCAATGCACAAGGCTCCGTATATAACTGTAAGTTTTATTGGCGAAGACGGCAAGCCTTATGGTTTACCGCTGTCGCTCGCATCAGATGATAATGTGAATTGGTATTTTCATGGTGCCTTGGAAGGCAAGAAACTGGAGGCTATCAAGGCTCATCCCGAGGTTTGCCTTTCAGCTGTAACCCGTTGTACGCCTACGGTTGGTCCGAAGGACGGCAGTTTCACCCTGCAATACAAATCAGCCATCGCATTCGGAAAGGCAGAAATCGTGACCGATGATGCAGAAAAGATTCATGGTCTCCGACTAATCTGTGAACGTTTCCTTCCTCAACACATGGATGCTTTCGACCAGAGCATCGCACGTTCCCTTTCACGCACGGCTGTAGTTCGCATCACACTTACCGAGCCACCAACCGGCAAGCGCAAGCAGTATGATAAGGAGGGCGTGGAAATGAAATATGGCAGAATGGAATAAAGAGGCAATTACTCCTTCTATATTGCATTAAAAAGCAAAGAACGTATGACTTCACTTCAAGAAAGACTGTTCACCATGCAGGATAAGCAGCATGCTGCTTTCCAAGCCAAACTGACACCGGGAGTCGAACAAAACCGCCTTGCTCCCTGGACGCACAACAAGACCATCCAGAAGGCCATCGAGAGCTACAGAATCACGCCCGAGCAGAAGGAATATCTGCGGACATTGAAGATAAAATAATTATGACACAAGATACATCTACATATCACGTTTGGATAGGTGGCTCATGTGATCAAACAAAATCCATCCATATAATCACATTTCTGAATATTTTTTGTATTTTTGCAGATATATTGCGCCAATATGGGGATTGAGCATGGCTTATCCTCCTGGATTATAGGCGCATAAGCATCTAATGAATAGCGCATGAAGAAATTATGGACAAGAATTTCGAACCAATAGAGCAACTGTATCTCTCGCAGGCGTTTGATACAGAAAGCGATGAAGAACAGATGCTTACAGAATGTAAGATGATAGCCCGGACATACGCCCTGGCAGAGAATGCAGTGGTCTCGATGGGAGACAACCGCAGAAACTGCAGTTACTGCTACTTCGGCGGAGTGGCCGACGTGCTGGGCATTTCGCCGGAGGAACGGGTCAGCCAGTTGCCTTCGCTTTACGAGAATTTCCTCTTCGACCGTTGCCATCCCGATGATCTCAGCAGGCGCCATGCAGAGGAGATTGCCTTCCTTCGCTACATCGCCGGCAACTCTACCCCCCAGCACTATCGTGATTATGTGCTCTGCAACTACCTGCAGGTAAAAGATGCCTGCGGAGAATACCGCTGGGTGAAGCATCGAATGATTCCGCTTGCCACCGATAAGAACGGTTGCCTGCTGCTCTGCGCCTGCATCTATACGCTGGCAACTGATGAGGACAGGAAAGCAAAATTCACCAATACCCGAACCGGAGAGGTGCGGATATTGACGAATAAGGATTACGAAAATATACTTTCTAAACGGGAGATGGAAGTGCTCCGTCTTATCGACCAGGGACTGCTGTCGAAAGAGATTTCAGACAATCTCTGCATCAGCATCAACACCGTGAACCGCCATCGCCAGAACATTCTCCAGAAACTGAAGGTAGATCGTGCCATCGAAGCATGCAAACTGGCACATGTGATGGGATTACTCTGACACAGTTTCTACTCTCCCATTCGGAAGTCACCCACCGTCTCGGTAGATAGGCGCAACTCTGAGAATTCACTCACACATACTCCCTTTTGAGGAGCCTGAGAACTGATGCCCACCTTCAGGTTCTTGGGATAGTTGTTGCGGTAAAGGCGAACCATCTGCCATTCCTTGCCATCCAGCGAATAATAGGAAGCGATGGTTCTTGTGTCAGAACTTATCTTATAATAGATAAAATCCTGATTCACAACCTCATGGTTGTTATCATCGCTCGTCCCCACGGTGCGCACGGTCACCACACGGTGCTTGCCTCGTTCATCCTGTTCGAAGCAGAATTTCTGATAGAGTGTGTCGTTGGCCATCACAACAAGATCTGCTGCATTATAGAGTCCATCAGGAGTAAAGCCCGGCTTCATTTTGGCAGAGAATGTAAAGGGCTTGGTGTTGTCAACCTCCGTAAAAAGCACCTTTGCCGTATTGGCGGTCAGCTTTGCATCGTTGGGGTCGATGAACAAATCGGTTTTCTCAGGAGCAACGAAAGTGATGACACCAGCCTTCTCGCTCACCTGCTTGTCGGCTTCATTAAGCATCTTGGTGAAGTGAATACCGCCAAGCGTGAGGTCACAATCCTGAAAACTCATGACAGATGTCTGAACAGAATCAGCTGAAGAACTGTCTGCTTTCTCCTGCTTTGAAGAGTTGCTGCACGATGCTAACACGCATAAGGCAGCCATTGGTAAAAATGATTTAAATTTCATATTATTTATTGTTTTAATTCGCGCTGCAAAGGTACGTATTATCTGCAGTTCTGACAATAGTCATTTATAACCAATTGAAGATGACTCACGCTGGGCTTAAAACTATCTGCCTGACCTCTGAAAGGACGCAAGCATGACTTTCGCAAGTTCGGATAATTACATGATAAATATCGCTAAAAGTTGGTTATTTCGAAATAAATGGTGTATCTTTGCACAAAAACATTTACAAGCAAAACACAACATGCAGATATTATTAGCAAACGCCAAGATAATGTTCGGCAAGGCGGACAGAAAGCCCATCTCCACCCCACTCTTCCAGACCGTGGCAGACACTCTGGCTGCGGAAATGGCAAGGATGGACGTAGAGGATTTGGCTCGGCAGCTGGATTGCAGCAAGAAGATAGCGGCAGAGAACTGGCAACGATACCACAACTTCATGGCAGCCGAGAAGATGCCTGCCCTGCTTGCCTACAACGGTCAGGCATACAAGCATCTGCGTGCCGACACCTTGAGCGACGAGGCTTTGGAGTATGCCCAGAAGCATCTCTGGATGACGTGTTTCCTCTATGGTCTGCTTCGCCCTATGGACGGCATTGTGCCCTATCGTATGGAGCATTGCGTCACGATAGAAGCCACAAACGACAAGCCCATTCATCAGTTTTGGAAAGAACGGCTGACGGATGTGCTAATAGATAGCGTGAAGGCAGACGACGGCATCCTCCTGCATCTATCCACGGAGGAATATGAACATCTGTTCGACTGGAAGAGGGTTTGCAAAGAAGTGACGGTCGTACAGCCTCTCTTCTATGTGAGGCAGAAAGACGGCAGACTGAAGATGCAAGCTGTTTGGGCAAAGTCATGCCGTGGAGCTATGGTACGCTTCATTCTTAACAACCGCCTCGTCACTCCCGAAGAACTTTCTGCTTTCAATTACGAAGGCTTTGAATACGCTCCGCTATTAGGCGATGCGAACAATCCGCATTTCGTAAGAGAATTTATCAAATAAAATATTATGAAACTAAACAAAATACATCATGTAGCCGTGATTTGCTCTGACTATGAGCAATCTAAGTATTTCTATACAGAAGTGTTGGACCGGCAAGCAGTTTGCGTTCTTTAGCGACCCCGACGGACTGCCGATAGAACTGTACGAAAAGTAAAGAATCATCACTTATAGGTATTGCCCGACTCACAACTAAATTGTATCTTTGCATCATAACTAACAGATAAAAGACTATGACAGAAATGACAGCAACAATAATCATTGGACTTCTGATTCCGCTATTGGGAACGATGCTTGGTTCGGCTTTCGTATTCATAATGAAAGACGAGATGTCTGCGCGATTGCAAAAGACATTGTTGGGCTTTGCCTCTGGAGTGATGGTAGCAGCGTCCGTATGGTCTTTGCTAATTCCTGCTATGGAGATGAAGGCAGAGAGCGGCGTATGGTCGGTAGTACCGGCAGCCATAGGCTTTCTGTTAGGCATCGGTTTCCTACTGTTGATCGACGAGCTTACGCCCCACCTTCATATTGGCACAGACAAGCCCGAGGGCATCAAGTCGCACATGTCAAAGACAGCTATGCTTGCCCTTGCCGTAACCATCCACAACCTGCCCGAAGGAATGGCAGTAGGCGTGGTGTTTGCAGGAGCCGAAAACGGTGCTTCGCATATCTCGTTAGCCGCTGCCATTTCCGTTTCGTTAGGCATTGCCATTCAGAACATACCCGAAGGCGCCATCATCTCCATGCCCATGCGGGCGGCAGGCAACAGCCGATGGAAATCCTTTATGTTAGGCTCGCTGAGCGGAGTGGTAGAGCCTATAGGAGCCATTGCCGTACTGCTGCTTGCCTCTCTCATTATGCCAGCCCTACCCTACATGCTCGCCTTTGCAGCAGGAGCCATGTTCTACGTAGTGGTGGAAGAGCTAATCCCTGAAGCCTCAAGCGGCCAGCACAGCAATCTCAGCACCATCGGCTTCGCCATAGGTTTCGTGCTGATGATGGTGCTTGATGTGGTAATGGGTTAACAAAAATATATAGATTATGAAACCGGCAAAGCTCCACGCAAAATCGTCGCCGCTGTAAGGACGGTTCCAAGGAAGAATATTTTTACTTAAACTTTTGTGGATAGTATGCGTCTAATTGATAAAGTATAGGACATATAGTATAGGATGTTTAAACATTCATCGCAAATAGAAATTATAAACTTTTAATATTGTGGCTTATGAAAAGAATGATAAGAATTTTGATGATTGCCATTTGCTGCATGCTAACATGCAATATGGCAGCAAATGCGGGCAATGACAAGCCTATCGCCATTAATGCACTCCCGGTAAAGGCTCAGACCTTGCTCAATAATCATTTCAATGGTCAGAAGGTGATGCTTGCAACGATTGAATCGGGAATTATCAACAAGAGCTATGATGTGGTTCTGCAGAATGGCACGAAGCTGGAATTCGACAAAAAAGGGAATCTTACAGAGATAGACTGCAAGCAGGGAATCGTGCCAGCTCTGTTGATTCCGCAGGCCATCAGAAACTACCTGAAGGAGAATTATCCAGCACAAGCGGTAAAGAAGATTGAAATGAACAAGAATGAATACGAAGTGGAATTGGCAAATGGATTGGATTTGACCTTCAACAAGCATTTCCAGGTAATCGACATCGATTGATAAAACAACTCGATATTGACGGATTGTTTTCAAAAGGTTCACCCGAAAAAATGTGATGACCTTCATCTAATGAGCCCCACTAACTTTCCGATTCCGAGAATGACACGGATGGTTAGTGGGGATTTTTTATTTTATAAAAGGAAGAGTATCATTTATAAATATGTTAAATCCGATAAATCTTGTTAAACAAATTCTATCTTACCTCTCATGTTCATACCTTTGCACGCAAATTGAATAATCTAAAGGGTAACATTTTAATTATTTATAGAAGAATATATGAGAGAAAATTCAGAAAGTTCAGTAGCCTGCCATCATCGAGTAGGCTTCCTGGGATTGCTCGTCACATTAGGCATTGTGTTCGGAGACATCGGAACATCACCCCTCTATGTGATGAAAGCCATCCTCCATACAGGCGAAACCATCAACGAGAGCACTATCCTGGGCGCATTGTCCTGCATCATTTGGACACTCACCCTGCAGACCACCATCAAATACGTATGCGTGGCGCTGCGTGCCGACAACAATGGCGAAGGAGGCATTCTCGCCCTCTACGCCCTGCTGCGCAAGATGAAGAGAAAGTGGATTTACTTATTGGCCATCATCGGCGCCAGCACCTTGCTGGCAGATGGAATCATCACCCCTGCCATCACGGTTACCACAGCCATCGAAGGACTCGAAAGCATCAGTCCCCACCTGCCAGTCATCCCCATCACACTGGGCATCATCACCATCATCTTCTTTGTGCAACGCTTTGGCACAGAGAGTATTGGCAAGTCGTTCGGAGTATTCATGCTGATATGGTTCCTGCTATTGGGAGTGATGGGAGCCTTCAGCATCACCTCTTACCCATTGATTCTGAAGGCCTTCAATCCCTATTACGCTATTGTTCTGCTGGCGCAATCACCAGAATGGTTCCTGATTTTGGGTGCAGTGTTCCTCTGTACTACGGGTGCTGAGGCACTTTACTCCGACTTGGGACATTGCGGCAGAAAGAACATCACCATCAGTTGGGGATTCGTAAAGACCATGCTCATTCTCAACTATCTGGGTCAGGGAGCATGGGTGCTGAACCATATCCAGACTGCCTCCTCCGTGAATCCGTTCTTTTCCATCATGCCGCAGAGCCTGCTGTTCTTCGCCATCATCATGGCCACAGGTGCTGCAATCGTTGCGAGTCAGGCACTTATCAGCGGCACCTTCTCCATTTTGAGCGAAGCCATGAACCTTCACTTCTGGCCACGCATGCGAATCAAGCATCCTACCCATGTAAAGGGACAGCTCTATATCCCGGTAATCAACCTCGCCATGTACATCGGTGTGGTTCTCATCATCCTGCTCTTCCGCGACTCCTCGCACATGGAGGCAGCTTATGGTCTCGCCATCACCATCACCATGCTGATGACCACCCTGCTGCTCGGCTTCTACCTGCGCACCAAGGGTGTGGCGCGCATCTGCATCCTGCTCTTTATGGGCGCATATTGCGTTATCGAGGGCATTTTCCTTGCCGCCAACCTGTCAAAATTCCTCGCAGGAGGATGGTGTACGATGCTTATTGGCGGAATCCTGTTCCTGATGATGTATGTATGGGTCCACGCCATCAAGATACGCCGCCATTATATCAGCACCAAACCGCTGGATGATTATTATCAGATTATCTCCGATATCAAGGCCGACGAGAGCATCCCCAAGTACGCATCCAATCTGGTTTATGTGAACCATGCCGACAAGGAAGGAGCGGTGGACGACAAGCTGCTCTATTCCATCATCAACAAGCAGCCCAAGCGTGCTGACCATTACTGGCTTATCAATCTGGAATTTGCAGATACTCCTGACACGCTGGAGTACAGTTGCGAGACCCTGGTTCCCGACACCCTCTACAGTATAACCATGCGCATAGGTTTCCGCATTGAGCCCAGGGTGAGCCTCTATCTGCGACAAGTGATAGAAGACCTTGTGGCCAGCAGGAAGGTGGATTTGAGAAGCACCTATCCTTCGCTCCGCAAGAATGGCATTTCTGGCGATTTCCGCTTTATCATCATCCACCGCGTATATTATCCCGAGAGTTCCGACAACCGCCAGCAGAACTTGCTGATGAGTCTCTATGCCCTTATCGGCAAGATAGGCATTGACGAGCCAAAGGCTTTGGGCCTCGACACATCCATGGTGGTGGTGGAACGAGTGCCGCTCATTATCAGCCAAAGTAACAGAAATGTCAGGCGCATTAAGCCAATAGTGGAAGAAAAGGAGGAACATTCCAATTAAATAATATTAGCAGAGGAGAACAGATATCCTCTGATTAGCAGAAATAAATAAACCGGCTGACTTTATGTAACAAACATAAAATCAGCCGGTTTATTTATTTTAATACTCACATGTATCTGGGTCAGAACCTATTCTATCAATCTTCAGTATTGCGATTTCAAGCATTTAGTCGATCATTATAGGCTGACCTGTGGAAATCTTAATTAGTTACTATACGCACTCTCACCATGCTCGTAGATGTCGAGACCTTCCTCCTCTACTCGCTTGTCAACACGTACACCTACAGACTTATCAACCACCTTGAAGATAATGTAAGTAACTATGATACTATAAATGATACTTACCACGGTGGCTACTACCTGAATCCAAAGCTGGTGCCAATCACCATAAAGGGCACCAAAAGCATCAAGCGCATCATCATACTTGAACTTCTCCTTTACTACTGCTACCATGAAGAAGCAGACTACGGTAGAAATGATACCGATGCAGAATGCTCCTAAAACAACATTCGTTAAAAAAAAGCGTGAGGTTCTTCATAATGAAAATCCTCACGCTTTCCTTGTTCCCAAAATAAAATTTGTTTGTTATTTTCTTTGTTTGTTTACCATTCGTTTTTCACCTTTTATTATGTAAAGTCCAGGTTTAGCCGCAGAAGAATACTGGTGTCCGTCCAAGCCATAAATACCATCAGGTTTCTTGGTCTTATGATCTTGCTCTACCCTATCAATGCCTGTTGTATCACCTACAAAACAGAATTGTAACACTGCTGCATCAGACGAATGCTGAAGATAAGCCGTATAAGGATCCAAAATCGAACCTACATCAACTTTACAGAAGCTTGTCTTTTGGTTTTGAGAACCTATCAGATAAGCATGATCCTGAGAAGTAACCACATGATTACCATCCTTACAAGCACGAAGCATATTGCCAGTCAGCGAAGCTACAGGCATTGACAATGGAGCCTTCTCCATATGAAATACTCCCGTCATTGAAGGCGAAGTAAGAATAACGCCGCTCCCAGCTTGAATCGCATGACCTTCAGGAAGGGCTTTCAGCATTACTTTATCTCCCTGAATCTGCTCTACGTACCATGCTTTTACACCATTAGGAACAATTGCGTCAAAGGGTGCTCCGAATGAAGCTATACTTGCCACATCATGTAAATTTTCTGCAGCAAAGGTTGTTACTTCCACATTGACAGGTAGTACTGCATTATAAAGTGTTATTTTGCGGCGCAGCGTGTTGGCGTTCCATCGGTCGAGCCATTCACCCTCTCGCTCTATATCTACATGAATCTCATAATCACCTGGAGCCAGTTCGGTCAAATCTATCGTATGACTGGTAGAACTGGTAAGATTGGTCTCGTTGTTCCGCGGAATACTCACCATGTAGCCCTTGCTGGTATAAGCCGTTTCTCCCGACTTCATGTTTACAAGGCGATATCGCATCTGGGTGGAATAATAATTCTGGGTAATATACTTGGAATAGCCCGAAATGCCCAGCGTAACCTTTGGAGACTCTGCCAGATTGAAATGATGTGAAGGCGCATAATTCCCCTTCTCGTCGAGCAACTTCACGGAAGTCACAGTTACTCGGCCATAATAGTTGTTGGGATGAACCTCCAAGAGGAAATCGTCAGGAACAGGAATCTCATAAACCGCAGGGGTCTTAGTCTCAATATTGTGATTGAAACGTAGCTTCATGCGATATTTGCCAGCCTTGAGTTCATGATTACCTGTAGTCCCTGTATAGGAAGTCATAAACTTGACAATCCAAGGTGTCGTCGTCATTCGCTGAGCCACCATGTGCATCATATAGGCATTCGGCACCTCATAGGTTTCTCCCTCCAGATGGCCAGTACCAATCAGTTCAACCTGCAATTCGCCACGAGCCTGATAACGGCTTAGATTGGAAATGTTCAACTGAATACCAGCGAGTTGACTGCTATAAGCATAGGCTGGTTCCAAAACATCAGGTTTTCCTACCAATGACAGATGTGGCTTGTCGTCCGATTGAATCAGCGTCACCTTACCTCCACTCACCATCATCTGCACAGTATTTCCATTCACCATACAGGTCCAGTTACCCCATTCGTTCTCATCGTTATTCAGCAGACGACGACCTAAAGGACGCAAATAATACGTACCATCGGCAGGACCATCTATCTCGCTCAAGTCGGCTCCCCACCAGTCATATTCAAAATTATAGCTATTATAATAGGTTGCCCAAGTCAGTACACCTGTTTTTCCGAAAACATGCAGACAATTACCATCCTCAGAAAACAGACCAATACCCACCTGTCCTGTATAAGCACCATTGTCGTCCTGAGCTAAATTTCTGGCACCTACACCCTTGAGCTGGGCTGGAATTCTGGAGGAAACTGTCATTCCTTCACTTACCTGAAACTGCAGTGCCTGATTATTATTGATGGACAAAACTACTGGTTTAGGACTAAGCGGTTCGATGATCCCATTATTCGGATGTATGAACAAAGCCAACTGCTTCTCATAATAACAGCCATCACTACCATAGCCACCAGCTGCCACGGCAGCAGTATTGATGTCAAAATAGCCATCGTCGAGTCCAGCCCATCCCCAGTTGACATGAACCAGTCCGTTCTCATCATATCCATCATATACAAAAGCATGGTCACCACCCGTCATAAATACCGGACAACCAGCCGAAAGTTCGTTGTAGATGGCTTGCAGGAATTCACCACCAGGCAGTAAATCTTTTTCCAGCTGACGCACCGTACAGTTGTAGTAGTTCTGCAGTGCATTCCAAACTTTACCTTCATCACATCGTGTTCCACTCACACCATATGTAGCCTGAGCCAGTTTTCCCAAGTCACGCATCAGAACTCCCACGGCCTGTGCCTGTGCCTGATTATAACCACCCTGACTGTAATCGTCGAGCATATTGTTCCAATCATAATAATCATACGCCATCGCACCCTCGCCAAGTATCACTCCTGCTGGTCTCTTTTCTGGCCATCTATGAGCAAAGAGCACCTGAGCAGCGGCCGTGATGGTGCACCCCGTGAATGTAGGTTTGCCGCTAGTACTGCTGCGTGGAGTATAATAATTGTAAGGGTATTCTTGACTCCATGTTGCGCTTATCAAGGGTTTGACATAGGCCTTTGGAGGTTTAGCATAAGCGGGCGTAACGCTGATACTGTCCACCCTCACTTTCTCAACTGCTCGGGAATAACCTGCTAAAAGTTCTATCAGTGGAGCAGGCATATTGGCAGCATCCAACCGTCCCCTATCACTATATCCGAGCACACCGCCTACTCTATCATCAGCAGCTACGATAACAAATCCATCGCCATCCTGATTGTTGAAAAGATGGAGCGTAGGATCTACAGTTTTGGTTCCACGACTGTAAGCCACAGTCTGACTCTCGCTCATGCTCACTGGATTAATAAGATATTTGCTGGCTAAAGCCTTAGCCTGACTTTCGTCCACCGGGCCGCCATAGGCGACCATGGTCCCTATCATCCATACTGCTATGGAAAATATATATTTATTCATAAATGTAGAATCTTACTTAATAATATGTGTAGATACTTTTACTTGATCATCATTTTTTTACCATTGACTATATACATACCTGCCTGAGGTTTACCGCTTACCCTTCGTCCCTGCAAATCATAAATGCCAGAGTTTTTAGCAGCAATCGGTCTTGTAATCTGTTCAATGCCAGTAGGACCATCTTTTCCATCACCTACATAGCAACGTGCTGCATTCTCTATTTTTCTGGTTTTGGTATTAAACAGAACTGCCACGATTTCTATCTTGCTTCGGTCTGAAATCACACTGTACTTGCTGATATTATGAAATATGGTGGAATGTTTCTTCACCTCATTGGAATAGAAGGAACCGGTGAGCGAATTTGCCAAACCTCTCTGCATTCCTTGAGATTCGATGGCTACATGATTGAAAACCACACCCTTCACCTTGGAATACCCCTCTACATAGTTGTTAATATCAGCATAAAACTTCATTTCTTCAGGAGCATCCTTATAAGTATCGCTCGCATACTCGGAATAATTTGCCTCCTGAACCCATTGTTCGTTTGTCAGCCCGCTTGCTGTCAGCACATAGCCGATAGCATAAGTATCGTCTGCAGCTGGAGCCATGCAGGGTTCTACTTGGGTAGTCACGCGGATATTGTCATTTGTCTCATCCCACTGTGCTTCCACGTCAATATTCATACACGTTACCCTTTCCTTTTCTATTTTGAAAGCATCCGTAACATCATAACCGGCAGCCTTGGTGTCACGGGCTATCCAAACAGCAGGAAGCGTATTAGCATACTGGGCAATCAATCCATCATAGACAGAATATGAAACCGCCTGACTGATTGCGTCGGTCTTGTGAACTGATACTGGCACAACATCTTCAGGATACATACGGGCAATGGCATCTGTAGCCACTAAACCGATAGGACAATGCCAGCACCACATGGCTGCGTAGTCTTCCACCAGTACACGTTTATGAGGTATTTTATTGACCGTGCAACAGGTGATATAGATACTTCCTATAGTTGCCTCGTTGTACTGACCATTTACTTCAGTTATATTCAGTATGACATCAGCAGTGCCCAGTTTCGTGCCTGTTTTGATAGGGAATATCACTTCACGGGTTTCACCATAGGTAATCGGCTGGTCAAAAGTAAAAGTTGTTGGTCCCACGTTCTCACCTGTTTCCATGTAGTAGAGCGTATAGGTGATGCTCCTCGCATCGCTTTTGCCCCAACTGGTCAGTTTGATAGGTACGGACGTTTCTGTTTCGCCAAATTTCATGAACACATTGCCTATATTCATAGGAGCTACGGAATTCTGAGCCCTGCATCCAACGAATGAAAGCAGATGGAACACGGCTAATAGGAGGTAATGTTTTAACGTCATAAATGCTGTTTTAAAATATGTGATTATTAAAAATTATTCTTTAGATCATTTGATGGATGATGTTTGATTTCTTATTATATGTACTTACTAAATGATGATTGATTCATAAACTTACAAACACTATTTTTCAATATTATACTTATATTTATGCGCAAAATTAATCATTTCTTTAGTAATATCCTTAAGAATGGCTGATTTTTTGAATATTTTTCAGAATTTAATTTGTACCTTTGCATTCTGAAACATCGATATGTTCATTATTATCAGAAAACAGAAAGCAAAGTCGATGAACACCATAATTTATAATATAGACAGAAGAAAACAAATATGATTACAGTTGATGGACTGACCGTCGAGTTTGGCGGCACCACCCTATTCAAAGACATTTCCTTTCAGATCAACGAGAAGGACCGTATAGCCCTGATGGGCAAGAATGGCGCAGGCAAGAGCACCCTGCTCAAGATTATCGCAGGCGTACGCACCGCCACACGAGGCACCGTCTCGGCCCCCAAGGACTGCGTGATAGCCTATCTGCCACAGCACCTGATGACAGAAGACGGCCGCACCGTATTCGAGGAAACCTGTCAGGCTTTCGCACATCTACATGAGATACAGGCAGAGATCGACCGCATCAACGACGAACTCGCCACACGTACCGACTATGAGAGCGACAACTATATGCAGCTCATCGAGAAAGTGTCCACCCTCTCGGAGAAATTCTATGCCATAGACATGAGCCACTTCGAGGAGGATGTAGAGAAGACACTCCTCGGCCTCGGCTTCGAGCGTTCCGACTTCAACCGCCCCACCAGCGAGTTCTCGGGAGGATGGCGCATGCGTATCGAGCTGGCCAAACTGCTGTTGAAGTCGCCCGACGTATTGCTCCTCGACGAGCCTACCAACCACCTCGACATCGAGTCTATCGGCTGGCTCGAAGACTTCATCATCAACAGTTCCAAGGCCGTGGTAGTCATCAGTCACGACCGCAAGTTTGTCGACGACATCACCACCCGCACCATCGAGGTGACGATGGGGCGCATATACGACTACAAAGCCACATACAGCCAGTATCTTGAGCTTCGCAAGGAGCGCCGCGAACAGCAGATGAAGAAATACGAGGAACAGCAGAAGATGATAGCCGAGACCAAAGATTTCATCGAGCGCTTTAAAGGCACCTACTCCAAGACCTTCCAGGTACAGAGCCGGGTGAAGATGCTCGAGAAACTGCAACTCATCGAGGTGGACGAAGAAGACACAAGCCGCCTTCGCCTTAAGTTCCCGCCCAGCCCTCGCAGCGGCGCCTACCCGGTGCAGATGAGCGATGTGGCCATGTCGTTCGACGGCAAGAAGATATTCAGCGGAGTGAACCTCACGGTAGAACGGGGCGACAAAATAGCCTTCGTAGGCCGTAATGGCGAGGGTAAGTCTACGTTGGTGAAATGCATCATGGGCCAGTTGCAGAACCAGGGCAAACTCGAACTGGGCCACAACGTACAGATAGGTTACTTCGCCCAGAACCAGGCCTCGCTCCTCGACGGCGAGCTTACCGTGTTCCAGACCATAGACGATGTGGCAAAGGGCGAAGTACGCAACAAGATACGCGACCTTCTGGGCGCATTCATGTTTGGTGGCGAAGACTCTACCAAGAAGGTTAAAGTCCTTTCGGGAGGCGAGCGCACACGCCTTGCCATACTCAAGCTCCTCTTGGAGCCCGTTAACCTACTCATCCTCGATGAGCCCACCAACCACCTCGACCTCAGGACAAAAGATGTGCTAAAGCAGGCCCTGCTGGATTTCGACGGCACGCTGATCGTAGTAAGCCACGACCGCGACTTCCTCGATGGACTCGTAAGCAAAGTCTACGAGTTCGGTCACGGACGAGTACGCGAACATCTCTGCGGCATCTACGAATTCCTCGAAACCAAGAAAATGGAAAGTCTACAGGAGCTCGAAAAGAAATGATAGGTCTGGCAGATTGCAATAATTTCTACTGTTCGTGTGAGCGGGTGTTTCGCCCCGACCTGACAGGCAAGCCCGTTGTTGTGCTGAGCAACAACGACGGATGCGTCATTGCCCGTTCCGAAGAAGCCAAGGCCTTGGGTTACAAGATGGGCGACCCCTTCTATCAGGTGAAGAGCAAGCTCGAGGCAGAAGGCGTAGCCATCTTCTCGAGCAACTACACCCTCTATGGCTCCCTGTCAAACAGAGTGATGTCAATGCTCTCCCATTATTCGCCACACATCGACCAATATTCCATCGACGAGAGCTTCTTCGAGGTGGACGAGTCGATGGCAGAAGCTTTCTTCTTACAGGATTCCGACAACAAGCGCCACCAGACAGCATCGGTCGACGACCCCATCCTGCATCGCTATGGCGCAAGGATTTCCAGCGATGTACTCCGGGCTGTCGGCATCCCCATTTCGATAGGAATAGCCGAGACCAAGACACTTGCCAAGATAGGTTCCAAATTTGCCAAGAAATACAAGGGTTACCAGGGATGCTGCATCATCGATACCGACGAACGGCGCCACAAGGCCCTCACGCTCTTCCCCGTAGAAGACGTATGGGGAATAGGCCGGCAGACAGCCCGCCGACTCGACTACATGGGAATACACACAGCAGCCCAGTTTGCCGACAAGAAAGAGAGTTGGGTGAGAAGCCACTTCAACATCACCACAGTAAGAACCTGGAAAGAGCTGAATGGAGAGAGCTGTATCAACATCGACGAACTGCCCCAGAAGAAGAGCATCTGCACGAGTCGCAGTTTCTCCGATGAAGGCATTTCCGACAAAGACGTGATAGAAGAAGCCGTGGCCAACTTTGCCGTACGATGCACCGAGAAGTTGCGCCGACAAGGCAGTGTGTGTCAAGGCATTACCGTGTTTGCCTGGACATCTCGTTTCAACGGCAACGCCCCCGAATACACCCTACACGACTCCCTCGTACTCCCCATAGCCACGCAGGCTCAAGACGAGATAGTAGGAGCAGCCCTTACCATTCTGCGCAGCCGCTATCCCAAGCCCATCGACAGTCGTCCCGACCGTCCCGAGCTGGCATTCCGGTTCAAGAAAGCAGGCGTCATACTCTGGCAAATATCACCAGACAATCCCCGTCAGCAAGACCTCTTCGACCCCATAGACCGCCATCGTCAGAAAGCACTCATGGAAGCCATAGATGCCATCAACCGCAAGAACGGACATGGCACCATCCGCCAGGCCATACAAGGCACCGCCTGCCGCTTCGACCTGAAACGGGAATACATGTCGCAACGGTTTACAACAAACATCGACGAGATATTAAGAGTAAAGAACTGAACTTTCGCATATCAGGAAGTTAAAGGAGTTAAGACAAATGCTTTTGTGGAAATGAAGAGGTTTTTTTTTTTGTTTTTATCAAGAATTAGAGAAGCATTCGTCTTAACTCCTCAGCGACCGCAGGGAGCGATAACTCCTTTAACTCCTTTAACTCCTGAACTTGCGAAACTTGAATAAAAATATGGAAGACAAGATAAAACTAACCATTCATGCAGCCGGAATCGGAGAAAGACTACCGATTCCCCTTGCAGGACAAAGTGTGAAAGCAGGCTTTCCTTCACCTGCCCAAGACTATATGGAAGGAGAAATAGACCTCAACGAAGTACTCATACGTCATCGTGAGGCAACCTTTTATGTCCGCATATCAGGCGACAGCATGACAGGAGCTGGCATCCTTGACGGCGACCTTGCCATCGTCGACCGCCAGATAGAACCATCCAACGGCAACTTCGTCATAGCCTTCGTAGATGGCGAGTTTACCATCAAGCAATTCAAGATCGACGAAAGCGGAACCTTCGGCTGGCTCATTCCCTGGAACAAGGCCTACACTCCCATCCGTGTCGACGAGACCAACCGCTTCATGATATGGGGCGTCGTCACCTATGTCATTCATCGCATAGCGGAATAACATAAAGAAATGACCACAATACAAAATCAGGCTCATTCCTGTCAAGTCGCCCTTGGTGAGGTGGAAGGTGCGGCCCTGGGCAAACTCCCGAAATCTGCCAATTTGCGTTTGCGCAAGCAGAAAATTTGACAAAAATATGGGAAAATATGCAAAAATCATGAAGAAAAACACAAAATCGATGTAAAAGAAAACGAAAAAAGTGGAGAAATGAGGGGATTTGCCACCCCAAAACAGGGGATGCGGGACCCAAAACAGGGGATGCGGGGCCAAAAACAGGGGATTTGGGCACTCCCAAAAAGGGCGCATCCCCTGTGGATGCACTTCGCCAAACCCGACCAAATCCACAACTAAAAAAGTGGATGGAAACAGAATTTACTACCCTTTTTGAACAGTTATTACTACCAAAACTGCTGCCGTGCCGATTCATTTCAACATTTATATATAAACAACGCGAGAAAAATAGTATAAAGTATTGATAATAAGGGGGACGCAAGAAAAATGGATTAGAAAAAGTGCTTCTAATCCCCAAAGTTGTTTTTTGCCCGGCATTTTGGCATGATGGAAAGAAGATGCCCCGAGAGTTAAGAGATACTAAACTTTTATAACATAATTAACATTGTTGTCTCATATAGGAGATAACAACGGTTACAAAAAAAATGCCGAACTTTGCAATCGAAATCTAAACAACAAACATATGGCCAAAGATGCAGAAATAGAACAAGTGCTTTTACTGTCCAAAGAAATGGCAGAGAAAGAAGCTGAGATTACCTTACTCTCAGAAGAGAGAAGTTGAGAAACCTCAGAAGAGAAGAAGCAGAGAGCCCACTCTGTTTAAGGATTACAGACGATTCTGCCAAAACGAATCTGACGTTCATGGGAGCGAAACAGAGATTCGTGGGAGCGAATGCAAAATACATGGGAGCGAATGCGGCAATCGTCACATTCGCTCCCACGATTCCCTGTTTCGCTCAGAGGAATCTCTACCACTAAAGGGGAATTTTAGAGGAGTATGAGACAACACTCAGCGTTGAAAATACCCAGCGCAATGAAACATTAGTTGAACTTTACTCAAGTTCCGCAAGTAGTTTATGTACGGGCTAAGAGCTTCTGCCCCCTTCAGGGCGTGCTGCCTCTATGAGTTTTTTCCTTTTACAAAACAAGAAGATAATGTTAAACTACCTCCTTTTCAGCAGCACGAAGATGATGACGGGGGCACCAAGAAGTGGGGTGACTGCTCCGAGGGGAATCATGCCGTTCTGGGTGGGAAGGGCGCAAAGCCAGTTGCACAGCAGGGCGATGACCGAACCCAAGAGCATCGTGGAGGGCAAGAGAACTCGATGATTCTCGGTCGTGACGAAGAGACGCGCGATATGGGGCGTGGCCAAACCGATGAAGGCGATGGGTCCACAGAAGGCGGTGACCGTGGCGGTGAGAACGCCTGTGACAAGGAGCAGCAGAAGACGGAGCTTGCGGGTGTCGTAACCCAGGTTCTCTGCATACAGCTCGCCCAGGAGAAAGGCATTGAGAGGTTTGACAAGCACCAAAGCTGCCAGGAGGAAAAGACCGATCACCACGGCTGCCACAGGGATGCTGGAGAGCGAGACGTTGCCGAAACTGCCCATTCCCCAGACGGTGTAAGACTTCACGCCCTCGCTCGTGGCAAAGAAGTTGAGCAGCGTGATGGCGCTGTTGGCCAGATAACCGATCATCAAACCGATGATGAGCAGCATGGTGCTGCTGCGCACTACAGCCGAAAGGGCCGAGATGAGCGCCGTCACCGCCAAGGCGCCCACCAAAGCCGAAAACAGTACCGCCGCATAACCCGCCAGGGAGAGCGATCCTGCCGACAGACTGCCGCCCATGCCCAGCATGACGACTGCCACCGCAAGGGCTGCTCCGCTGTTGATGCCAAACACGTCGGGACCCGCCAAAGGATTGCGGAAGGTGGTTTGCAACAGGAGTCCGCTAACAGCAAGAGCCGCTCCTCCCATCAGCGCCATGAAGGCCTGAGGCAGTCGCGACTCTATGATGATGAAGCGCCAGGTGTCGGACGCTTCTCCCGTAACGTTTCCTGTAAGAACTGCCCATACGTCGGCCAGGGGAATGCTGACGCTTCCCATGGCGAGGTTGAGCACGAAGAGCACAACCAGCAACAGGGTTGCTGCCGTAAGGGCGACGATGGTTTGGGGACTTTTCATAAATGCAGCTTTGAGTCTTTTGAAAATGTTACGACTGCAAAGTTACATTTTTTCCTGCAACCAGCAAAAAATTTATTGAAGTTTCGAATGGCTTTTTATCCATCTCCACACCAAGGCGACGCCTGGAATGATGCAGGCCACGAGGTCGGCAAGGCCTGCTGCTGCCATCATGCTCGCATCGGCATGAAGCGTGGTGTAAGACTCGGTAGGAATCAGAACGCCCTGAAGCACAACGGCGTAGACCAGGAAGACAAGCAGTTCGCGGGTTGTTGCCTTGCTGTGATAATCAAAACTGCTGTGGATGGTGTGAAAAATGCTTTTCACAACTTCTGCCACGTACTTCTGAAAGCCAAACTCGGGCATTCTCCATCCCGTACTGCCCCACTCTGCGTTTGCGTTGCCAAGATTCATGTTGGCTTGATTCATTGTCAGTTCCATAAGCCTAATCATTTAATTCATGTTTTTTTTTCTGATGCAAAAATACAAGAGCCATATTACACCATGATGTAGAACGTGTTACAATCGTATGACATTTTTATCTTTGTTCAGGAGTTAAGACACAACTCCTGTAAGCAGCACGCCCTGGGCTAAGAGCTGCTGCCCCCTTCAGGGCGTGCTGATTGTGTCCCTTACAGGTTGACCTTAATACCTGCGTTGATCTTCACACCGTAGTACTCCACTTGCATGGTGCGGTTCTTCTCACCCTGATAGTAGCGCAAAGGCTGGTTGAGCAGGTTGTTGGCGTTGGCGTAGACTGTAAACTTCTGCTTCTTTCCCCAGGTGTAGCTGGCGTTGAGGTCGAGATAGTTCACGTTGTCGTAGTAGCGGTCGAGAGCACGGCTGGTGCTCATCTGGTCGATGAACGAAGAAGCGAAGTTGTAAGACAGACGGAGGCTCAGTCCACACTTCTCGAAGAAGAGCGAGGCATTGGCAGTATGCTCAGGCGAGCCTGCCACCTTCACGTCGTCGCCGTCCTCGATGCCGAGGCGCTCGTTGAAGTTGCGCGTGGTGCTGTGAGTATAGGTGTAGTTGCCGTAGAAGCCGAGGCATTTCAGGGCTGGTGTGATGAAACCGAAGTCGCGCTGATAAGCCACTTCCACACCATACACACGGGCGTCGTAGGCGTTGATGTTCTGAGTCACCGCAAACTGCTTGTCGGCATTGTCGCCCGAGAGTCCGAGGTCGCTGCCCAAGTATTTGTTGGAAGCCCACTCCACGTTCACGTTCTTGATGTCCTTATAGAAGAGTCCCAGGCTCACCAGTCCCACACTCTTGAAGTAGTGGTCGGCAGAGAGGTCGATGTTGAGCGCTCTTGCCGGCTTGGTGTTAGGATCGCCGATGGTAGCCTCCTCGTCGGCAATATTGAAGGTCTTGTTGGCGATAAGTGCCGAATACTTAGGACGCGAGATGGTCTTGGTGATGGAGGCTCTGAGGCTTCCGTCGTCCGAGTATTTGTACTTCAGCAAGAGGCTTGGCAGGAGGTCTGTATAGTGACTCTTGATGTCGCCTGTAGGCATCATGGTTGGGTCGCCGTCCTCGGGAATGTCCACATTGTAGCCGCTGGTCTTCAGGTCGGTACGCTCCACGCGCAGACCCAGGGTGGCTGAGAGTTTCTTGCCTATCTTCTGGTCGAAGCGCAGGTAACCGGCTGTTATCTGCTCGCTGATTTTATAGTTGCCGGCTTCCTCCTCGTAATTCTCTGTTCCCTCATACTGGCTGAAGTCGATTTTGCCCAACGTGCCGATCGAGATGAATGGCGAGTTGGCAGGATACTGGCTGCCCGGCATGAAGCCGTCGCGAATCTGCAGCGAGGTGTTGCTGCGCCAGTCGTCGCCCAGCACCTCCTCGGGGGCGTAGTCGAAGAATGAGGTGGTGCGCTTCTTGTTCTTGCTGGTGTACTTGGCGCCAAACTTCAGGGTGTTGCCGTAGAGACCCTTGCAGAGCGGCAGGGTGAAGTTGAGTCGTCCCTTCCACTCGTTCTCCACGATGTCCTGGTTGGAGTTGTTGAGCTCGTCGAGCACCCAGTGGCTGTCGTCGAGTGAAGGGAGCGATTTGGCGTAGTAAGGCTGCTTGTCGCCCACGTCCTGGAAGCCGTCGCCGAAGTCGATGAACTCGGTTTCACTCTTACCATATTTATATTTATAGGAAGCATAGCGCTCGTTGGGTCGCTCCTCGGTGGCTCGCGAGTAGCTGGCAGCCCAGTCCATCTTCAGGTTGCCCAGCTGGTGCTCTCCGTCGAGGGTGTAGTCCATGGTCTGCTGCAACTCCAGTCGGGCGTTCTTCTGGTCAGACGAGCCCGCCTTGGTCTGGAACACGACGCTCTGCTTGGAAGCCTTGCTGTTCAGCTTCTTGTAGCTGATGCGGTAACGGTTCTCCCAGTCGCTGCGACGATTGTAAATGCCCTTGAACGAAATCTTGTGCAGGGGGTTGAACTTATAGTCTAAAGCCAGGGAGTAGCTTCTGACGCTCACGGGTGACGTAGTACTGGCGCACCTGAGCCTCTTTGAGCTCTATCTCCTTGTCGTCGTTCTCCTCGTATTCGAACTCGGTATTGTCGGAACCTCCGGGAGCATACTGATAAGAGGCAGAGGCCATGATGCCCAGTCGGTTCTGGAAGAATCGGTTGCCCCATGTTGCTGCCAGGTCCCATTGTGGTTTGCCGCTGATCCATGTGTAGCCTGAACCGACGTTGAAGTTGAGCACCTGGTGGCTGGGGGTGTTTTTGGTCACGAGGTTGATTTCGCCTCCGATGGCGTCGCCGTCCATGTCGGAGGTCACCACCTTGTTCACCTCGATGGTCTGAATCATGTCGGCAGGAATCAGGTCGAGCTGCACGTTGCGTGTGTCGCCCTCTGCCGAAGGCATTCTGTTGCCGTTGACGGTCACCGAGGTAAGGTCGGCAGAAGTGCCTCTCACCTGTCCGAACCTGGCCTCACCCTGGTCGTACTGCACGTTGATGCCGTTGATGCGTTTCAGGGCGTCGCCGATGTTAGAGTCGGGGAACTTGCCCACCTGGTCGGCGCTCACCACATTGGTCACACCCATGTTCTCCTTCTGCATCTGCAGGGCCTTGCGCTGACCGTAGAAGGCTCCGTTCACCACCACTTCCTTGAGCTCGTTGCCCTCGCTCAGGACGATGTTTCGCTCCACGTTCTTGCCCACCAGCTTGATGACGTAGGTCTTGGGCGAATAGCCCACGTAGGACACCTTCACCTTGTAGGTTCCGGGCTTCATGTTGGGCAGGGTGTAGAAACCGTTCACATCGCTTGTTACTCCTGTATGCAAATCTTCCACCATGATGGTTGCTCCTGGCAAAGCCTGATGCTCTGCGTCGACAACACGTCCGCTGATGACTCCGCCCATCAGGACATTGCTTTCGGGTTCTGTCACGGCGACTGCCGCGCCTGTGGCTGTCAGCATCAGGGCCGAGAATAATACTTTCTTGAGATTCATAAAATTTTCCTGTATAATGATTTTTTCGATTTGGATTTACTTCTTCACCTTTTCTATGGTGTGGATGATTTTTCCGTCCTTGTCGATCATCGACATTCGGAGCTGCTTCTTGTCGGCTGAAATGACCGAGAAACCGTCGGCTGAACTGCAGAACACAGTACCATCGGTAGGCTTCACGGGACGGGCCAGAGATGAAGAGGAGTTGACCACGTAGTCGATGTTGTCGCCCTTCTTCTGGATGTGCTGGAAGTTGTGGATGTGTCCGCAGGCGTAGATGGCCACATTATTATATTTATGGAGTACGGGCAACAGGCGGTTCTGCATGTCGAGACGCTCGCTCTCCTTCTTCGTGGTGTAGGCATAGATGGGATGATGGCCCACTACAATCACCCAGTCTTCCTTGGCATTCTTCAGGGTCTCGTCGAGCCAGGCGAGCTGAGCCTCCACGTCCTGCTTGCAGGCATCGGGATATTTGGCAGAGGCCTTGCGGTAAGAGTCGATGAGAGGAGTGGTGTCGAGGAACACCACGCGAAGGGTGGTTCCCTTGTGGTCGAACACCTTGGTGTAATATTTCTCTCTCATCATCCAGCGGCGGCTCACCTTGCCGTAGTCCATGAAAGCCTGTGTGTTGCCACGATACTCATGATTGCCGCAAACGGCGAACCAGTCGAGCATCAGTTCGGGATGAGAGTAAACCCATTCGTAATTGGTGAGCCACAATGGGTCCTGGGTGGAAGCCACTCCGTTGAAATGATGAATGTCGCCCGCTGCAATCACGCACTCAGGACCTACCACGTCGGCCATCTCGCCCATCAGTTCGGCAATGGGTTTCTGGTCGTAATAGCCGTTGCGGCCCATGTCGTTGGTCATGTAGAGTGTGATTTCGCCCTTCAGCTTCTGCCATTCTGCAGCATTCGCCTTCCAGTTAGGATTCTGCTGAATGGCGGTCGCCGCACTCTGCGAGCAGGTGGTTACTGCCGTGTTTTGAGCCTTTGCAGTCAAGCCGCCGCCCAACAATAATGCTGAAGCCAAAACCACAGCTGCCATTCTCTCTTTCATCACAGCAACTCTGTTGCCATGCTTTCCCGAAATTTTCTTTTCCATTTTCTTTTTTTAAAATATGACTATAAAATATTCTTTGTTAAATTCCGGGTGCAAAAGTACGGCTATCATGTGTCAATAAGGTTACAGCGGTTTTAATTAGGCCATAAAGAATGCTACAATGTCGTTACAGGAGTTCTACAGGGGGAAACCCTTCTCTCTATATATCTACCGACGATCGAACCGCCGATGGGTTCAGATGTTACAAAAATCAGTTGCTGTAAGCACTCTCGCCATGCTCGTAGATGTCGAGGCCCTCCTCCTCTACTCGCTTGTCCACACGCACGCCGACAGTCTTGTCCACTACCTTGAAGATGATGTAGGTCACCACGATGCTGTAGAGGATGCTCACCACGGTGGCTACCACCTGAATCCAAAGCTGGTGCCAGTCGCCATAGAGTGCGCCCTGAACGCCGTCGGCACCCGTGACGTAACGAGTGGCGAACACACCGGTGAGGACAGATCCCAGAATACCGCCCATGCCGTGTACTCCGAAGGCGTCGAGCGCATCGTCGTATCTGAACTTCTCCTTCACTACTGCCACCATGAAGAAGCAGACGATGGTGGAGATAATTCCGATGCAGAAAGCTCCTAAAATGTCGGTACTGCCTGCCGCTGGTGTGATGGCCACAAGACCTGCCACGGCTCCGGTACAAGCACCCACCGTGGTTGGCTTTCTGTTGACCACCCAGTCGATGAGCATCCAGGTGGTGGCTGCTGCAGCCGTAGCGACGTGGGTTACGAGGAAGGCGTTGGCTGCAAGACCGTCGGCTGCAAGACCGCTACCGGCATTGAATCCGAACCATCCCAACCAGAGGAACGACATTCCCATAAACACGAAGGTGATGTTGTGGGGAGTGACTGGATGACCGGCACGGTAATCGTCGCGCTTGCCCACACACAGCGCCATGACCAGCGCAGCCACACCGGCGTTGATGTGAACCACCGTTCCGCCCGCAAAGTCGATGGCTCCCATCTCCTGCAGGAATCCGCCGCCCCATACCCAGTGGGCCATGGGAAGATAGGTGAAGATGACCCATAGAATGGTGAAGAACACATAACCGCTGAACTTCACGCGCTCGGCGAAAGCTCCGAGGATAAGGGCTGGAGTAATGAGGGCAAACATGCACTGGAACATCGCGAAGGTGAGTTCGGGAATGCCTGTAGGCATGAGAGCATCCAGTCCGATGCCGTGAAGGAAACATTTGTCGAAACCGCCGATGACGCAGGCCAAAGGATTGCCCGCCTCTGCATATTCGGTAGAGAAAGCCCACGAATATCCGAAGGCCACCCATATCAAACTGACTACTGCCACGATGAATACCGTCTGCATCAGAATGCTCAGGATATTCTTCTGGCGAACCAAACCGCCATAAAAAAGTGCAATACCTGGGATTGACATCAAGAGCACCAAGATGGTTGCCATGATCATCCACGCTGTGTTACCCGTATCGAGTGTTGTCAATAATAAACTGCTCATATTTTTTTTAAAATGTTTAATGTTTACGTATTACTCTAATGTATAATGCCATGTGTCACAGAAACCAACAAAACATTACACCTTAAACATTAATCCCTATTCTTCCTTCTCGGCATTATACAATGCAATGTCGCCTCGCTCTCCGGTTCTGATTCTTACCGTATCCATTACCGGAATGACGAAGATTCTTCCGTCTCCCACTTCGCCCGTCTGAGCTGCTCCCTGGATGGCGGAGATAGTAGGCTCCACGTTCTTGTCGCGCACCACGATGTTGAGAAGCACACGCTCGATACTGCTCGTGTCGTACATCACACCACGGTAAATGCGTGCCTGTCGCATCTTGCCTTCACCCCTTACATTATAATAAGAGAACCACTCGATGTCAGCAGCTAAGAGCGCCTTCTTGACATCCTCGAATCTGGACTTGCGGATAATTGCCTCTATCTTCTTCATAATCCTTTAATAATTAATAATGTGTTAATACTTCTATTGATTGTTACTCTTTTTTATTGATTGTCACTTTTTCGAAACGGACCTTCATCGGTTGTTACACAAACCAAGCCTTTCTTTTACATATTGTTCGTTTCGGCTGCAAAATTACAACAATTTGTCAACACAAAGAAACAAAAGAAAACATTTTGATTGTTTTTTCTCGTGTTTTGTTTCAGTTTTTCATATCACTACCTATTTTTCCTTACACTTTGTAATGTTGAACAGCCGTTCAACTTTACAGTTTGTAAGTTTTCGCTTAAAATTTGATATTCTCCGTTCAAAATTTAATAGTTCTCGCTAGAAGTTTAAAGTTTAGTGTTTAATGGGTAACAGCAGTTTTGCATGTGGTTCAAGTACGCCCTGAAGGCCCAAAAGCTCATAGCTCAGGGCGTGCTGCTTATAGGAGTAGTGTCTTAACTCCTTTAACTCCTTAACTCCTGAATAAAGACAACTTCTTTAATTTCTTTAACTTCCCCATTTGCAAAAATTGAGTGATTATTTTGTACCTTTGCAAATTAAAAATAACGCAATAAACACAACACATTACACATTTTCAAGAAAAGATGGGAGACAAAATAACAACAATGGAGCAAGGAATGCAACGACGCACAGAACTGCTCTTGGGAAAAGACAATCTTGAGAAACTGCAGGCAGCACGCGTGCTCATCTTCGGAATAGGAGGTGTAGGATCATGGTGCGCCGAGGGACTCGTGCGAAGCGGAGTGCGCCACATCACCATCGTGGACAGCGACCGCGTCTGCGTGACCAACTGCAACCGACAGCTCATGGCCACAAGCCGCACCATCGGACAGGTGAAGGTCGACGCACTACGCGAACGCCTTCTCGAAATCAACCCCAACGCCAACATCACAGCCTATCAGAAAATCTACGAGGCCAAGACTGCCGACGAGTTCCACATGGAGGAATACGACTACATCATCGACGCCATCGACTCGCTCAAGGACAAGGCCGACCTCATTCTACGTGCCACAGCCCTGCCCCGAAACATCACCTTCGTCTCCTCCATGGGTGCAGCCCTGCGCTGCGACCCCTTCATGATCAGGAAGGCTGAGTTCTGGAAGGTAGAGGGCGACCCCTTGGCACGGGCCTTGCGCAAGAAATTCAAGAAGGACAAGACCTTCCCCCGCCGCAAGTTCCAATGCGTATACAGCGAGGAGAAGCCGATGCAGAACCTGGGCGTGAACAAAGCCTGCGGCACCGGAGGCTGCCTCTGCCCCAAGGCCAAATTGCTCAGCGGCGAGAGAGGCACAGAGACTGCCGTCTACGACGCTCCCGGCGACCAGCAGTTAGTGGAGCACGAATGGTGTTCGACGAAGGCGCAGATCAACGGCTCGCTCTGCCACATCACCGCTTCCTTCGGTATGGCAATAGCAGGAATCGTCATCGGAAAAATCATAAACACCCCAAACTGATTCGCTTCCATCAAAACTCAACATACGGCCCCATAAAAAACTGCACGCAAACAAGGATAAAAAAAACAAATTGTAACTTTTTTGAGCAAATCCTTGGCAGTTTGATAGAAATTGTTTACTTTTGCAACCAAGTTTTGTCTCGGCCCCGGTCGTTTCGGGGGTGGCATTACATTACCAAAATAAACAAGCAATGAAAGTATTAAAATTCGGCGGAACATCGGTTGGTTCCGTAAAAAGCATCCTCAGCTTAAAACGCATCGTAGAGAATGAGGCCAAGAAACAGAGTGTTGTAGTAGTCGTGAGCGCCCTCGGAGGAATCACAGACAAGTTGTTGCAAACCTCACAGCTTGCCCTCAAAGGCGACGAACAATGGAAAGCAGAGTTCGACGCCATGGTAGACCGTCACCACAAGATGATCGACACAATCATCACAGACACCAAAGACAGAGAAAACTTATTCATTTCGGTTGACTCGCTCTTCGAACAGTTGAAGAGCATCTACTTCGGCGTCTACCTCATCCACGACCTCAGCGAGAAGACACAGGATGCCATCGTGAGCTACGGAGAAAGGCTCAGCTCGAAAATTGTGGCCACACTCATACGTGGCGCCAAGTGGTTCGACTCGCGCAAGTTTATCAAAACGGAGCGCATCGGTGGAAAGCACACCCTCGACAGCGAACTGACCACTCAACTGGTGAAAGACACCTTCGACGAGCTGCCCCGCATTTCGCTCGTGCCTGGCTTCATCAGCCGCGACAAGCACACAGAGCGCACCACCAACCTGGGACGAGGCGGAAGCGACTACACAGCTGCCATCATCGCCGCAGCACTCGATGCCGAGGTGCTTGAGATATGGACCGACGTCGACGGATTCATGACTGCCGACCCACGTGTCATCAAATCAGCTTATACCATCAACGAACTGAGCTACATCGAGGCCATGGAGCTTTGCAACTTTGGAGCAAAGGTCATCTACCCTCCTACCATCTACCCAGTTTGTGTAAAAAATATACCTATCAAGGTCAAGAACACCTTCAATCCTGATGCCCCAGGCACCATTATCAAGAACAAAATTGACGGCGACCAGAAACCCATCAAGGGTATTTCGTCTATCAACGGAACGGCTTTGATTACCGTTACCGGTCTGTCGATGGTGGGTGTCATCGGTGTCAACCGACGCATCTTCACCGCCCTGGCCAACGAGGGAATCTCCGTGTTCATGGTGTCGCAGGCTTCGTCAGAGAACTCTACCTCTATCGGTGTGCGCGAGCAGGACGTAGACGAGGCTGTACGCGTGCTCAACGAGGAATTCAAGAACGAGATTGCCGACGGAGCCATGTTCCCCATGCACGCAGAATGCGGACTTGCCACCATCGCCATCGTGGGCGAGAACATGAAGCATGCTGCAGGTATTGCTGGTAAACTCTTCGGAACTCTCGGACGAAGCGGAATCTCGGTCATCGCCTGTGCACAGGGCGCTTCAGAAACCAACATCTCGTTTGTCGTCAAGAGCGACTTCCTGCGCAAATCACTCAACGTGCTGCACGACAGCTTCTTCCTCTCTGAATACAAGGTGCTCAACCTCTTCATCTGTGGAGTGGGAACCGTAGGCGGCAAGCTGATAGAACAGATCAAGAACCAGTATGCCGACCTGATGGAGCGTAGCAAACTGAAGCTCAACGTGGTGGGCATCGCTTCATCCAAGAACGCCATCTTCAACCGCGACGGACTCGACCTGGAGAACTACCGCGAGGAACTGAAGAACTCAGACCCCAGCACACCCGAGGTGCTGCGAGACACAATACTCGCCATGAACATCTTCAACAGCGTCTTCGTTGACTGTACTGCCAGCAAGGACGTGGCTGCCCTCTACCAGAGTCTGCTCGAGCACAACGTGAGCATCATCGCAGCCAACAAGATTGCAGCCTCAAGCGAATACGAAAACTATGAGCGACTGAAGAAAACCGCCATACAGCGTGGCGTGGTGTTCCGATTCGAAACCAACGTGGGTGCTGGTCTTCCTATCATCGGAACCATCAACGACCTGCGCAACTCGGGCGACAAAATCCTTAAGATTGAGGCTGTTCTATCTGGTACGCTCAACTTCATCTTCAACGCCATCTCAGGCGTAGTACCATTCTCGGAGACCGTACGAATGGCCAAAGAGAAAGGCTACAGCGAGCCCGATCCACGCATCGACCTCAGCGGAATGGACGTAATACGAAAACTCGTCATCCTCTCTCGCGAGGCTGGATACAGAGTGGAACAGGAAGATGTGGAGAAGCACCTCTTCGTGCCCGACTCTTACTTCAAGGGCAGCATAGACGACTTCTGGAAGAAACTGCCAAAGCTGGATGCTGACTTCGAGGCCAAGCGCAAAACTCTCGACCTGGAGCACAAACGATGGCGATTCGTTGCCACCCTCGATGGTGGAAAGACAAGCGTTGGCCTGCAGGCTGTAGGCCCAGAGCACCCATTCTACAACTTGGAGGGAAGCAACAACATCGTACTGCTCACCACCGAGCGCTACAAGGAATATCCGATGATGATTCAGGGCTATGGCGCTGGTGCCAGCGTAACAGCGGCAGGTGTGTTTGCCAACATCATGAGTATCGCTAATATTTAATATTGTCTTATCAGATAGAAAGGATAACAATTATGAAGCATATTATCATACTTGGCGACGGCATGGCCGACCACGCTGTAGAACGACTGGGAGGCAAGACTCTCCTGCAATACGCCAACAAACCTTATATGGACATGCTGGCAAAGAAAGGAAAGACTGGACGACTGGTAACCGTACCCGACGGATTTCATCCTGGATCTGAGGTTGCCAACAGTTCTATCATGGGATACGACCAGAACAAGGTTTACGAGGGACGCGGACCGCTCGAAGCTGCAAGCATCGGCTACGAGATGAGTCCTAACGACTTCGCTCTGCGCTGCAACATCATCAACGTGAACAATGGAATCATCGTGACCCACAACGGCGGAAACCTGGAGACAGAAGACGCCGTCGTGCTCATCAAGTACCTCAACGAGAAGCTTGCCAGCCAGTATCCCGGCATCGTGAAATTCATCACCGGAATCCAGTATCGACATCTTCTGATCATCAAGGGCGGAAACAAATATGTAGATTGCGCTCCTCCTCACGATCATCCTAACGAAGAGTGGAAACCGCTGCTGGTGAAACCGATGGAAGGTGTTGACGAGGCTCTTCTTGCCGGCAACAGCGACAAGACTCCTGCCGAGGATGTGGCTGAGAACGGCGGTATCCTGAGCGACGAATATCGCATGAGTGCCCAGCAGACAGCCGACCTTCTGAACGAGCTGATTCTGAAGAGTCAGGAAATCCTGGAGAGCCATCCTTTCAACGTAGCGCGCAAGGAGCGTGGCGAGCGCATGGCAAACATCATCTGGCCTTGGGGCGGCGGTTATCGTCCGCACATGCTCACCCTCTCGCAGATGTATCCGCAAATCAAGAAGGGTTCTGTGATTTCTGCAGTAGACCTGATACGAGGCATCGGCCATTACGCCGGACTGCGCAACATCATCGTTGAGGGCGCTACCGGTCTTGCCAACACCAACTACGAGGGAAAGGCAGCAGCAGCTATCCAGGCGCTGAAGGACGGCGACGACTTCGTTTATGTGCACGTAGAGGCAAGCGACGAGGCTGGCCACGACGGCGACCTGGAATTGAAACTCAAAACCATCGAGAACCTCGACCAGCGACTCATCAAACCAATCTTCGACGAGGTAAGCACTTGGGACGAGCCAGTATGCATCGCCATCCTGCCCGACCATCCTACTCCGGTAGAGATCCGCACCCACGTGAAAGAGCCCGTACCGTTCATCATCTACTATCCCGGCATCGAGCCCGACAGCGTAGAGAAGTACGACGAGGTTAGCTGCGTGAGAGGCTGCTACGGACTGCTGCAACTGCAGGAATTCATGAACACATTTATGGCAATCAATTAAAATCAAAATGAAATATTATTCAACAAATAAGAAAGCACCCATCGCCGATCTTCACAAGGCGGTAGTAAAAGGACTGGCAGAAGACCGTGGTCTCTACATGCCAGAAATCATCAAGAAGTTGCCACAGGACTTCTTCGACAACATCGAGAAACTCTCCTTCCAGGAGATTGCCTACAAGGTGGCTGACGCCTTCTTCGGCGAGGACGTCGATGCAGAGTCTTTGAAGAAGATCGTCTACGACACACTGGCTTTCGACTGCCCTGTGGTAGAGGTAGAGCCAAACATCTACTCTTTGGAGCTTTTCCATGGCCCTACCCTCGCCTTCAAGGATGTAGGCGCGCGCTTCATGGCCCGTCTGCTGCAGTACTTCGTGCGTCAGGAAGGCAAGGAGGAAGTCAACGTGCTCGTTGCTACTTCGGGCGATACAGGTTCGGCTGTAGCCAATGGATTCCTCGGTGTTGACGGCATTCACGTCTATGTGCTCTATCCTAAGGGGAAGGTAAGCAAGATTCAGGAAAGCCAGTTCACCACCCTCGGACAGAACATCACAGCCCTCGAGGTGGATGGCGTGTTCGACGACTGCCAGGCGCTTGTCAAGTCGGCTTTCATGGACGAGGAACTCAACAAGCACATGAAGCTCACCTCGGCCAACTCTATCAATGTGGCACGATTCCTGCCTCAGGCTTTCTACTACTTCAACGCCTATGCACGCATGAAGGAGAAGGGACTGGCAGACAAGTTGGTGATCTGCGTGCCCAGCGGAAACTTCGGCAACATCACAGCCGGACTCTTCGGTCATGAGATGGGACTGCCCATCCATCGCTTCATAGCTGCCAACAACGCCAACGATATTTTCTACAACTATCTGCAGACTGGCGAGTACAATCCTCAGCCCAGCAAGGCCACAATAGCCAATGCCATGGACGTGGGCGACCCATCCAACTTCGCCCGCATCTACGACCTCTACAAGGGCAACCACGAGGCCATCACAGCCTACATCAGCGGTGCCACATACAAGGACGAGCAGATAGCCGAGACCATGAAGCAATGTTACAAAGACACCAAGTATGTGCTTGATCCTCATGGAGCTTGCGGTTATCGTGCCTTGAAGGAACAGTTGAAGCCAGGCGAGGTTGGTGTGTTCCTCGAGACTGCCCATCCTGCCAAGTTCAAGGAGAAGGTGGACAGCATCCTGGGCACCGACATCGAGATTCCAGCACGCCTTGCCGAGTTCATGAAGGGCAAGAAGCAGAGCATCGAAATGACAAAGGACTTCGCTTCATTCAAGAACTATCTGATGAACGAATAAGAAGATTCTACAGTCACAAACACATAAAAAAACTTCACCCATCCTTCTTCTCTGTTTTGAGTTGGAGGATGGGTGAAGTTTTATTGTACGTATGTTGTATTAAGCTTTTGCCTGATGCTGGTCACGAAGCAGGTCGTTGACCGTCTTCACTGGGTTGAAAGTGCTGAGAGGAACTTCTACGAACACCGTGTTCCAGTCGCTCATCGCACCATTCCAAAGACCGGGCAGCTCGAGCGCCTTCAGTTCCTTGCCGTTCTTGCTCTTGTTGCTGATAAATCCTGTCTTGGGATCCACATACTTAGGCAGGTCGAAATCGTTGCCCTTATAGTCCTTAGTAGCGCAAACAAGGTCTACAGGATTGAAGTGAGTGCCCTGCGCAAACATATCCATGTATTGCTTGTTGTTCTTGTCGATCTGTGAGCTTTCCAGAATCTGCAGACTCACCGTTCCGTCGCTGTTGTAGGTAAGGAAAGGTCCGCCACCAGGCTCGCCCACATTCTTTACCACGCCACATACACGCATCGGACGGTTCAGCTTCTTGCGCAGATAAATCACCAGGTCAGCATCCTCCAGTTCCTTGATGTCGGCACGACGGCAGCACAGGTCGCGCTGCAGGAATCGGATAATCTCCTCCAACTTCTCATGATTGTAAGTACCCGAGTCGAGAACGCGCAGATACTCGAATGACTTCTGCTGCAGCGAAACCAAGATGCCGGCAATCACCTGCTTGTAGGTCACGGTGTCGGCCTTCAGACGGTCGGGCACCACATTATCTATATTCTTGATGAACACCACGTCGGCATCTATTTCGTTCAGATTTTCTATCAGCGCTCCATGACCGCCTGGACGGAAGAGCAGCGAACCATCCTCATTGTGGAAGGGAGTGTTGTCGGGATTGGCGGCGATGGTGTCGGTACTTGGCTTCTGCTCAGAGAAAGAGATGTTGTACTTCACACCGAATTTCTTGGCGTAGCCCTCTACCTTATCTGCCACCATCTTTTCGAAGAGCTCCAGATGATTGTGCGAAACGGTAAAGTGGACATTTGCCTCACCGTTACTGCTGGCATAAAGCGCAGCCTCTACCAGGTGCTCCTCCATAGGGGTGCGAACCTCTTCGTCGGAATACTCATGAAACTGCAGCAAACCCTTAGGCAACTGACCATAGTTGAGTCCGCTTGCCTTCAGCAGGTTTGCCACCACAGCCTTGTACTTGCCAGCCTTGATCAGGTCGCATACGCAGCTGCCCTCGTTCTCCTTGCACTTTCTGCAGAGAGACTTGCGGAAGGCAAACTTCTTGATATTGTCGAAGAAATGCTTCTCGAAATCGGTTGTAGGCACATCATAAAGCGCATCAAGGAACGCAAAGAGATTCTTGAACATTCTGCTTGCCGCACCAGATGCCGGCACAAACTTCACGATGCGGTGACCCTGCTTCTTGTACTCGTCCCACACCTGTTCATACTTCTTTACCTCCTCTGCGTCGGGAGACATAATTCCCTTACCAATGGCTGCAGCACCTTCGAGACGAAGGAAAGGGAAACCGTTTTTGATTTGCTCCAATTGTTTTGCTATTTGCTGCTCCGAAATGCCGCGAGCTGCAATTTGGGTTAGTTCTTGCTGATTCATGATACCATATTTATGTTATTTTTTCTTTAGTTGTGCTACAAATGTAGTAAGTTTTTTTGAAAAAAAGAAATTTTATGACGATTTTTTGTACCTTTGCAATAAGTTTTTAAGAAAAGGGACGAATTATGGACGAAAAATTCACTTTTACACCCGAAGAAAGGGAACAAACCCTCACCATCCTGGAACGATTGCGTACTGCCGTCGGCAACACTTTCAGCGCCCAGGATGAGAAACTGATTAGAGAAGATATTCATCACGCATTCATCAACCATCAGATAAGCCGAGATGTCTTTGGGCTCAATCCCATACTGTATGCTCTGCAGACAGCCGAGATAGCAGTCAACGAAATAGGACTCAGACGCGACGGAGTAATCGCCATCCTGATGCAGACCAGTGTGGTGGACGGTTATCAGACGCTCGACGACATAGAGAAGAAATATGGCGAAGGCGTGGCGCACATCATCCGCGGTCTGTTGAGAATCAACGAACTCTACAAGCGCAATCCTGTCATCGAGAGCGAGAACTTCCGCAACCTGCTCGTCTCGTTCTCGGAAGACATGCGTGTGATCCTGATCATGATAGCCAACCGTGTCAATATGATGCGGCAAATCAGAGACACCGACCAGCTCGAAGCTAAGCAGCGTGTGAGCGAAGAGGCAAGCTATCTGTACGCTCCCCTCGCCCACAAACTGGGTCTGTACAAACTGAAGAGCGAACTCGAGGACCTGAGTCTGAAGTATCTGGAGCACGATGCCTACTATATGATTAAGGAGAAGCTCAACGCCACAAAGGCTTCGCGCGACGCCTACATAGCACGATTCATCAAGCCTATACAGGAGAAGTTGGATGCTGCCGGACTGAAATACCACATGAAGGGACGCACCAAGAGCATCCACTCCATCTGGCAGAAGATGAAGAAGCAACAATGCGGCTTCGAGGGCGTGTACGACCTCTTTGCCATCCGCATCATCCTCGACTCGCCACGCGACAAGGAATACATGCAGTGCTGGCAGGTGTTCGCTCTCATCACGGCCATGTATCAGCCCAACCCTAAACGTATGCGCGACTGGCTCTCTGTGCCTAAGAGCAATGGTTACGAGAGTCTGCACACCACCGTGCTCGGACCCGAGAACAAATGGGTGGAGGTACAGATTCGCACAGAGCGTATGGACGAGATTGCTGAGCACGGACTGGCTGCCCATTGGCGCTATAAAGGTATCAAGAGCGAGAAGGGAGGCATCGACGAATGGCTCGCCAACATCAGAAGCGCACTCGAGAACAACGACGACCTGCAGCTGATGGACCAGTTCAAGATGGACCTGAAGGAAGACGAGGTGTATGTATTTACACCTAAGGGCGACCTGCTCAACTTCCCCAAGGGAGCCACGGTGCTCGACTTCGCCTACTACATCCACTCACGTATCGGCAACACCTGTGTGGGAGGAAAGATCAACGGGCGCGCAGTAAGCTTCAGACAAGAGCTGCACTCGGGCGACCAGATAGAGATTCTGACACAGAGCAACCAGAAGCCACGTCAGGAATGGATCAACATCGTGAAGACCTCGAAAGCCAAGGCCAAGATCCGCCTCGCCATCAAGGAGACACAGAAGAAGGAAGGTCTCTTTGCCAAGGAACTCCTGGAGCGACGATTCAAGAACAGAAAGTTGGAAATAGAGGAGAGCATCATGGCACGCACCATCAAGAAGATGGGCTACAAGGAGAACTCTGATTTCTACAAGGACATTGCCGAGGAGAAGATAGACCCCAACAGCATCATTGAGAAATACATCGCCGAACGCGACCACGACCTGAACGTGACCAACACCACACGTCCTGCCGCCAGTGCTGCCGAGTTCGAGTATGAGAATCCTACCGAGGAAATGATGCGACAGAACGACGACGTGCTCGTCATCGATGAAAATCTGAAGGGAATAGACTTCGAGTTGGCCCATTGCTGCCACCCTATCTATGGCGACCCCATCTTCGGCTTCGTCACCGTAAGCAAAGGCATCAAGGTGCATCGCTGCGACTGTCCCAATGCCAAGGAACTGCAGCGACGTTTCGGCTATCGCATCGTCAAGGCAAAGTGGAGCGGCAAGGGAACCTCCAAGTACGCCATTACCCTGCGAATCATCGGCAATGATGATATTGGAATCGTGAGCAACATCACCAACATCATATCCAAAGAGGATAAGCTCGTGATGAGAGGCATCAACATCTCGTCGAAAGACGGTCTCTTCTCGGGCAACATCACCGTGATGATTGATGACGCCTCACGCACCGAAGCTCTCATCAAAAAGTTGAGTGCTGTCAAGGGTGTAAAACAAGTCATGAGAATTTAAGCCAAATACCCATAAAAAATGAAAGTACTTGCGTTGGCAGTTGAAAGCACTTTCATAAGCAGTTGAAAGTACTTGCGTTGGTCATCGCAAGTACTTTCATTTTTTTTGTGTATTTTTACTACTCCACATCCCTGACAAGCATGATTTCCCAATACTCATAGTCGCCACCCATGGCTTGCCTGATTTCTGAAATCTGTTTCATTTCAGGATGAGCCTGCATAAAGCCACGAATCTTCTTTTCGCGACTCGAAGAGATGAGAGCCCTGAGACCAATCTCACGCTCACGCACATAATGTGACAAATGAGAGATGATGGTACTCTGGGCAAGTCCGCGGGCTGTGGCTATTTGCTGCACATTCATGCCCTCCTTGAAGAGGTCGAGAGTAATCTGGCGAGTAGGCGTCTTGGGAGCCTTAGGCTCTTTGGGCTCAATGGTTGCCGACTTGCGCTTACGACCACTACCCGCCCCCGTTGATTTCTCGTCTGTACGCGAGAGAATAAACAGCGCTTTCTTCTTCAGATAGTCGCTCACCGAGAACTCGGCTTCCTGCTCATAACGCAGGAGCGACTGCTTGAGCAGCGTTTCATCGGCAAAGGTCCCGAATCGGTCGGCAAACTGTTTCTTCGCTGTCTTGTTGTCGGTCGACACATTCGTCTTCTTCAGCAGGTCAATCAGTATGCCAGTCTTTTGCCAGAAGTATTGAGCAGCCTTGTGTATGCGCTCCTGCAATGCCTCATCGCTCACATCGGGATTGGCATTCAGCATGCAGGAATACTGCACCCTGAACTTGTCGGAAACAGCAGCCAGACTCTTCAGCACCACCCCAAGTTTCTGATACTCGCCTACGAGTCGTGGATAATTGCTCATGAAATACTCCACCAAGCAACGCAACAGCAAGTCATAGCTTTGCTGCAGGGAACGGAAGTCGAAAAGCTCGGCTATACATTGCTGAACATAGAGCTGCTGCAGCGTAGCAATCTGCTCCTTCGTAGGAGAAACCATACGATCGTTGTACGAATCGACGGTACTGTCGCTGATGATGGCAGAACGAGACAAAGGGCTGCTGAGCACCATTCCCTCCAACGATTTGCAACGGCTCAGCGCCACATAGGTCTGACCATGGGTAAAGGATCGCGAGGCGTCAATGATGGCATGCTCGAAGGTAAGTCCCTGACTCTTGTGGATAGTGATGGCCCATGCCAGTCGAACGGGATACTGTCGGAAGGTGCCCTCCACGGTTTCCTCTATCTCCTGCGTCTGCTCATTGAGTGTGTATTTCGAGTTGCTCCATTCTGCCTTTTCCAGTATAAACTCTTCGCCATTGTCCTTTCCCATGACCCTGATCTCCTGGTTATCAATAGCCGTCACCTCGCCTATCATACCATTATAGAACCGGTGGTCAGCATCATTCTTGATAAACATAATCTGAGCTCCCTTCTTCAGCAGCAGCTTGAAATCGGCAGGATAGGACGTCTCGGGGAAGTTGCCCTCCACCTCTGCCGTGAAACTATATACTTGAGAGGGTAAGTTGCCTAATTCCTGCTCATTGATATGCTGAGCAGGTATATTATGTGTAGTAAGCCGAATGTAGTCACCACCCTTAGGAGGCTGAAAATCGGGAATATAACGTTGATTAAGTGCAGCAAGGGTTTCGTCGCTTGCCTTGTTCTCCCTTATCTGGTTGAGAAGCGCCACAAACCTCTCGTCCTGCTGACGATAGACGGTCTGCAGTTCTATGGTGAGATAGCTTGCCTGTTGCAACGCCTTGCTCGAAAAAAAGAAAGGAGTGTCGTAATACTGGCGCAACATACTTTCCTCATGTTCTGTCACTACGGGAGCTAACTGCTGCAGGTCGCCTATCATGAGCAACTGAACGCCGCCAAAGGGCAGATCGTGCTTACGATAACGGCGCATCACCGAGTCGATGGCATCAAGCAAGTCGCTGCGCACCATACTGATCTCGTCGATGACCAAGAGATCCATCGTACGAATGATGTTTCGCTTCACCTTGCTGAATTGAAACCGCTTCTTCTCCCCACCAGCGAATGTAGTACCCGGAAGATAAGGCGAAAGGGGCAGCTGAAAGAAGGAATGAATGGTCACACCACCGGCATTGATGGCAGCGATTCCTGTAGGAGCCAGAACCACCATTCGCTTTGGCGACCTGCGCTTGAGTTCCTTTAGGAAGGTTGTCTTTCCTGTACCAGCCTTACCTGTAAGAAACAAATTGGCACTCGTCTTCTCTATAATGTCCCAGGCTTTCAGGGACTCATCGTTCATTTCCATCTTGCTGTGTATTTTTAATGTGTGACGAAAATAGGTTCAATTATCGCACAAAGATAGTTATTTTTATTCAACAAGAGTAAGCATAGAGAGTTAAAAAAGAAAAAAAACATTCCTATAACTTCTAACAGCCGAAAATGACTAATGACCAAAATGACAAAGCGCTAATACGGGAACAGCAAGGGAAGCACGAAGGTCATGACGATGCCGATAATAATCTGCAAAGGCAAACCCACCTTGACATAATCCATAAACGAATAGCCTCCTGCTTTCATCACCAGCGCATTGGGCGGTGTGGAGAAGGGAGAGGCGAAACACATACTGGCTCCCAAGGTGACGGCAAAGAGGAAAGCATAAGGACTGACCCCTACCTGCTGGGCTGCCACCAAGGCAATGGGAGCCATCAGCACAGCAGTGGCTGTATTGCTGATAAACATGGTCATGAGCGAGGTGGTGAAATAGATGCCTGCCAAAAGAGCTGTGGGACCTAAGGCTCCTAAGCTGTCTACCAAGGTCTGCGACACCAAAGCCGAGACTCCTGTCTTCTCAAGGGCTGTAGACATGGGCATCATGGCGGCAATGAGCACGATGCTCTCCCAGTTGATGGTCTTATAGGCAGCCTCCACATTTCGGAAACATCCGGCAAAGACAGTCAGCAAACCGGCAATGATAACGGCTGTTACAGGAGCAACAGGAATAAAGTCGAAAACCATCATCACCACCATCAGCAACATGATGGCAGCGGCCACAGGAGCCTTGTAGTCGAGAAGCACCTTATCGGCAGTCTTCTCAGGCTGGTCGAGCACAACCCAGTTGGCTGTATCGGCAGCCAGGTGAGCCAGGTTGGTCCACTCGCCCTGCACCAGGAGCATGTCGCCCACATGCAGTCGAGTGCCGATAAGATTGTCGGTGATGTACTCGTCTCCTCTACGGATTCCCAATACATTCATACCGAAGCGTTTACGCAGATTGGCCTCACCGATTCTGAGTCCTGCAAAATGAGAAGTAGGCATGACGACAATCTCGGAAAGTCCCAAGTCATAAAAGTCTATCTTCACGTCCTTCATCTTGCGCAGACCATAGTCGGCTGCAAAGCGCTGCATCTTAGCCTCGTCACCCATTATATATAAGGTGTCATGCTCTCCAATGACGCTGCTGCTCTTCGCCATATTCTGGTTGATGTCCTTCATCAGTCCCAAGCGCGACTTTTTCTCGTTTCTTATCTCGATGACACTCACTCCATACAGCTTCTGTATACTGAGTTCCTTGAGCGTCTTGCCCACGATGTCGAGCCTCTCCCCGTGCTCATCAAGCGCTGCCGTGGAGCGATTGGCAGGCACAATATACCGATGCAGATTGTCGAGCAGACGATATTCCTGCACCAAGTCGTCGAGCGATTTGCCACTCTGCTTTTTCTTTCCACTCTGCTTACGACTCAAGAAAAGTCGGCTCAGAGGCATGAGCACGATGATGCCAATGGCAATGACGATAAGGCCCACTGGCATGAAAGAGAAGAAGCTGAGCGACTGATAGCCAGCCTCGGTCAGCACCTCGTCGATGACAAGGTTGGGCGGAGTACCGATAAGCGTAAGCATTCCGCCCAGACTACCTGCAAAGGCAAGGGGCATGAGGAAACGTGAGGACTGTAGGCCTGATGCTGCGGCAAGGCTTACGATGATGGGCATCATCAGAGCCACCGTACCCGTATTGCTGACAAAGGCTCCGATAAACGAGGTGACAAGCATCACCAAGAGGAAGGTGACCGTTTCGTTGCCGTGCGAAAGCGCCATGAGTTTGTTGCCCGTCAACTTGGCAAGACCAGTCTGCATGATGGCGCCTCCCACCACAAAGAGGCCAATCATCATGATGACAATAGGCGAGGAGAAGCCTGCAAGAGCTTCTGTGGGAGTAAGAATTCCGAAAACAAGGAGTGTTGCCAGGGCGGTAAGTGCCACAATGTCGGCCCTCACCCTGCCCCATATAAACATGGCAACGGTAATGAATAAAATGATAAGCGTTACTGTCATGTTTGCAAAGCTACTTATTTTTTCGTAAATGACAAAAGAAATGAGGCAAAAAAAAATCAGTACAGAGGCACATCAAGCGCCTGCTGTACTGATCTTAAGCTGACCATCAAAGGAAACAGTCACTTCTACCTGATAGCTGACAGAGCTGTCGGGCATGGCAAGGACAGCACGGAAATGTACGCCCGCCTTGTCGGCAGCACGGAAAACGATATCGCTCAGCACCGCCTGCTTCAGGAAAGAGTCAGGCACCCTACGGCTGAAGTCCTGCTTGCGGAAGTCACGCCCGAAAAGGCGCGAGGCTCCATGATAGACATTCACATTTACGATGTTGTCATAATACACATTGTCTACCCCCACTCCATCTTCATTATAGGTACTCTTGAGCACCTTATAGGTTGTAGGATTGACCTGTGTATAAAGATGATATTTCTCTGCTCCAAAAGTCACGATGGTGTCTCTCCGAACCAGCTGTCCCTGATTGAGCACCACGGGCTGCTGATGCTTGAAAGAACTGAGATAGGTCTTGTCATTGGTCTTCACCAACCTGAGCACATCTCCATTCTGAGTCTTGAACTCGAAGAGATGAGCGGCCTGTTTCACGATAGCATAGCGAATATCATTGGCACCACGTATCACCAAGGTGTCTGCCGACACATAAAAATAGGCAGGCATACTGGTAGAGTCTGGATAATAAATAGTGTCGCCCTTCACCCGAAAGACCACATCCTCGTCAGCCTCGTCAATCCACATGCCCTGCAGCATCTGCTTGGCCTTCATGTCTTCTTTGAACGTTTCCTTTTGGGCACGTTCCTTACAAGCCGAAAACACCATCAGGCATCCTATGACCAATAATATAATATTGCGTTTCATCAATGATTTAATTTTCCTTTTCTGTGACTGTGAAAAAAATGGGCCACACTGTTCTCTCTTTACTCGAAGACCTCGGCATCCTTCAGCGATGTAGCCTTGAGGAGATCTTTCTCTGAGGTGAGCACATCATCGGCAGAAATGGGCCACTCGATGTGGATGTCCTTATCATTCCAGCGGATACTGGCCTCGTGCTGTGGAGCGTACACATTATCTACTTTATAGGTAAACACAGCCTCGTCGCTCAGAACCAGGAAGCCGTGAGCAAAGCCACGAGGGATGAAAAGCTGCCGTTTGTTGTCCTCGCTCAGTTCCACAGCCACATACTTTCCAAAAGTAGGACTGCTCTTGCGAATATCGACAGCCACATCGAGCACACGTCCACGGATGACACGCACCAACTTGGCCTGTGAGTATTCGCCCTTCTGATAATGCAATCCACGAAGAACACCATAGCTCGACTTGGACTCATTGTCCTGTATAAACTCTACATGACGACCTATATGCTGATCGAAATCAGCCTGTCTCCATGACTCAAAGAAATAGCCACGTGCATCACGAAAAACCCTGGGCTCCAACACGTAGACCCCATCAATCTCAGTCTTCAAATATTCCATTACTCTTTAGTTTATTCTGCTTCGCCTGAACCGTTTCCAGCAAGCAATAGCATTATACCTTATTTTATATATATGGCAAAGATAATATATTTTTTTGAAACGGCAAAACAAATAAAACTTTTTATCGTCTATTACTTATTTTTTATATAAAATTGTTGGCGGGAAGAAAAAAAATAACTATCTTTGCAAACGTGATTGAACTGGAAAGACATATAGAGATCCTACTTTTGAGCAACGATTGCGTGATAGTCCCCGACTTTGGAGGCTTCATGGCTCATCATGTAGATGCAAGATATGATGGCAGAGACAACATGTTTTTGCCACCACTGAGGACTATTGGCTTCAATCCACAGCTCACCATGAACGATTCGCTCCTCGCGCTTTCATATGTAGAGGCCTACGACATCAGCTATCCTGATGCCCTGAGCCGTATCGCAGAAGACGTGAGAGAGATTCGTGCCGAGCTCGACATCAACGGAAAATACGAATTGACGGACATAGGTACTCTCTACCTCAACAGCCAGGGCACATATACCTTTAAGCCCTGCGAGGCTGGCCTGCTGACTCCAAACTACTATGGTCTGGACGGCTTTGTCATGCAGCCACTTGCGGAGTTTGGCGCATCTGCCAGCAACGAGGAGACAGCGGCATCAGCCGAAATCATACCTTTCGACAGCAATTCCAACCAACAGGTGGAAGAAAACGAGGGCAGCCGACAAGCCGCAACAAATACTGTGTCCTTAAACGAACAAGAGGAGGAGGAAGAGGAAAGCAGCGAGTTCGTACAGATTAGAAAGAGCTGGCTACGCAATGCCGTGGCTGCATGTATCGCCCTTATTGCCTTCTTCACGCTCTCTACCCCACTCGACACACCACAGGTGCAGAAGAGCAAGGTAGACATCAGCATGTTGAACCGTCTTATGCCTAAGGAAATGGTAAAGGACAACAGCATCAAGGCACTTGAGGCTGTAGCCAGCGAAGTCGAGAAGAAAACAGAGATTGCGGGGAATGCCGAAAGTACAGACAAAGCAGAGATTGAAAAGCAAGAAATAGCCAAGCCACACTATTGCATCGTGCTGGCAAGTCGTGTTACCAAGCGCAATGCAGCTACCTATACGGAGAGTCTGCAGGCCAAGGGCTTCAAGGACACCAGAGTACTCATTACATCCAACAATGTAAAGGTGGTCTATGGTTCCTATGAAACCGAGCAACAAGCTTACACAGCGCTCAACCAGCTGCACCATCACGAGGCCTTTGCCGACGGATGGATAACCCTCGTAAAAGAATAAGCGCATGAAAAGAGTAAGATGCCCCAAGTGTGACAACTTTATCACATTCGACGAGACCAAGTACCAGGCAGGACAAAGTCTCGTCTTTGTATGCCCACAATGCAACAAGCAGTTCGGCATACGCATGGGTGTGTCCAAGCTGCGCGAGACACAAAAGGAGGAAAAGCTCGACGAAAGAGCCAACGAGCATGGTTTTGGCTCTATCGTTGTGATAGAGAATGTCTTCGCCTACAAGCAGGTCATTCCCCTGCAAATGGGCGACAACATCATAGGACGATACATGAAGAACAGCGGCATCAACTGCCCCATCGAGACCGTAGACCCCAGTGTTGACATGAACCATTGTGTCATCAATGTGAGTCGCGACAAGAAAGGCAACTTGAAATATGTATTGCGCGACGGTCCCAGCTATACAGGAACCTTTGTCGACAATGTAATCTTGGGCGACAGAGAGCGCCGCGTCATAGAAGACGGCACACTCTTTACCATCGGAGCCACTTCCATCATTTTACGCTCCGCAGATAATAAAGACGAATAATTATACCATTTTCGCTTACTATCTGAAAGAAATTCGCACACTTTTATAATCTTTTTGCCAATATTTTCTTTATATTGCAAGAAAATGCGTATCTTTGCATCTGTAAACTTAAGATTAACGTCAGCTTATGGATGTAGCAATCGTAAAATACAACGCCGGTAACATCTACTCCGTGGTGAATGCCATGAAGAGACTCGGCATTTCCCCCATCCTCACCGACGACGCAGAAACTCTGCGTAAGGCCGATCGTGTGCTCTTTCCCGGGCAGGGACAGGCCAGAGAAGCCATGCTTTATCTCAAGGCATACGGGCTCGACGAAACCATTAAGTCGCTCACACAACCCGTCTTGGGAATATGCGTGGGACAGCAGCTCCTGTGCCGACATTCAGAAGAAGGAGACGTAGACTGCATCGGCATCTTTGATGTCGACGTGAAGAAGTTTGTGCCCCAGCAGCATCAGGACAAGGTGCCTGCCATGGGATGGAACGAGATCTACAACCTCTCTTCACCCCTGATGAAAGACCTGGGCGAAAATCCATACACTTATTTCGTGCATAGCTACTACGTGCCGCTATGCCAGGAAACCATTGCTACGGCCAACTACATACAGCCCTACAGTGCTGCTCTGCACAAAGACAATTTCTACACCTGCCAGTTTCATCCCGAAAAGAGCGGAAAGGTAGGAGAACAAATCCTCAAGAACTTTATGGAACTATGAATATAGAACTCATACCAGCCATCGACATCATTGGTGGACAATGCGTAAGACTCACCAAAGGCGACTACGACCAGAAGAAAGTGTACGACGACAACCCTGCCGAAGTGGCAAAACACTTTGAGAAATTAGGGTTCAAACGTCTGCATGTGGTGGATCTTGACGGAGCCAAATCCAAGCATATCGTCAACGACAACGTGCTGAAAGCCATCACGTCAGCCACTTCGCTAACTGTAGATTTCGGAGGCGGAATCAAGACAGAGGAAGATATCGAGAAAGCATTCGACGCAGGAGCTGCCATGGTGACAGTAGGAAGCATCGCCGTAACTAACCCAGAGCTTTTCCTTAGTTGGATAGACAAATTTGGAGCCGGGCGCCTTATCTTGGGAGCCGACGTAAGAAACGGCAAAATATCTATCAACGGCTGGAAGGAAGACTCGGCAGAAGACTTGCTTCCTTTCCTCAAACAGTACACCGACAAGGGTGTGCGCAACGTGCTCTGCACAGAAATCAGCAAGGATGGAACCCTTCAGGGGCCAGCCATCGAACTCTACAAAGAGATTATGGCAGCCTATCCCGATCTCCATCTGATTGCCTCGGGAGGTGTAAGCTGCAACGAGGATATAGATGCTTTGGAGACAGCCGGCATTCCTGCGGTGGTGTTCGGAAAAGCTTTCTACGAGGGAAAAATCGACATAGACAAATTGGGTCTTTGAATCCCCCATAGCGAGATTTCTGCAATAATGAAAAAGAAGAAAGAGATATGGTTGAACAAAACATAAGCAAAGGTTTGGCTAAGAGAATCATACCCTGCCTTGACGTGAAGAACGGAGAGACCGTAAAGGGCACAAACTTCGTGAACCTCCGCAGCGCAGGCGATCCCGTGGAACTGGGCAAGGCCTACAGCGATGCAGGAGCCGACGAACTCGTGTTTCTCGACATCACAGCCAGCTTTGAAGGGCGAAAGACCTTTGCCGACATGGTGACACGAGTAGCCGAGCAAATCAACATACCTTTCACCGTGGGAGGAGGAATTAACGAACTGAAAGATGTTGACCGGCTTCTCAATGCCGGAGCCGACAAGGTAAGTATCAACAGTGCAGCCATACGCAACCCCGGTCTCATCGACGAGATAGCCGGACATTATGGCTCTCAGGTGTGTGTATGTGCCATAGACGCCCGGCTCGACAGCGACGGATGGCACTGCTACGTAAAGGGAGGAAGGGAAAGAGTGGAACTGGGACTCTTCGACTGGGCAAAGGAAGTTGCCGACCGTGGTGCTGGCGAAATTCTCTTCACCAGCATGGACCACGATGGCGTGAAGCAAGGTTTCGCCAATGAGGCTTTGGCAAGACTTGCCGACGAGTTGAGCATTCCAGTCATTGCATCTGGAGGAGCAGGCAACATGCAGCATTTCCGTGATGCCTTCACCTTGGGCAAGGCCGATGCAGCACTGGCTGCCAGTGTGTTCCACTTCGGAGAGATTGCCATCCCCGACCTCAAGAAATACCTGCGCAATGAAGGTATCAACGTGAGAATATAATAAACGAAGCTAACACATAGCAGAAGTATATAGACTAAGAAATAAAGCAAAAAGAAATAGATATGGAAATAGATTTCGAGAAAATGGGCGGCCTTGTTCCAGCCATCATCCAGGACGCAGTAACCAAAAACGTACTGATGTTGGGATTCATGAACAAGGAGGCATACGAAAAGACCATAGCCACAAAAAAAGTCACCTTCTGGAGCCGTTCACGCAACTGTCTGTGGACCAAAGGTGAGACATCGGGCAACTACCTCAACCTTGTCAGCATTCAGAACGACTGCGACAAAGACACGCTGCTCGTCAAGGTACATCCACAGGGTCCAACCTGCCATAAGGGAACAGACACCTGCTGGGGCGAGGACAACACGCTGAACCCTATCCTCTTCCTCTCAGAGTTGCAGGACTTCATCAACAAGCGTCATGAGGAAATGCCCGAGGGAAGCTATACCACCAGCCTGTTCCAGAAAGGAGTGAACAAAATGGCACAGAAGGTAGGCGAAGAAGCAGTGGAAACCATCATCGAGGCCACAAACGGCAACGACGAAAAACTCGTTTACGAATCCTCCGACCTGCTCTACCACCTCATCGTTCTGCTTACCAGCAAAAAGCTGCGCATCGAGGACGTGGCAAAAGAGCTGCAGATGCGCCACGACCCAGAATGGGACAAGAAGCGCCGTACAGCAAAGAGCAAAGGTGAAATGAAATAATACATATATATAATAAGGAGAAAAAATTAGGATGTTGATAGAATATAAAAACGTAAGCATCTACCAAGCCGACAAGTGTATCCTCAAGGACGTGAACTTCCATGTTGACGAGGGCGAGTTCACTTATCTCATCGGAAAGGTAGGATCGGGAAAAAGTTCACTGCTCAAGACCCTGTACTGCGAGCTCGACCTCGTAGAAGGTGAGACTGAGAAGGCAGAAATCTTAGGCAGAGACCTCACGACCATCAGACGCAAGGATATTCCTGCGCTGAGAAAGGAGTTGGGCATCATCTTCCAGGACTTCCAGTTGCTGCACGACCGCAGTGTGCACAAGAACTTCGAGTTTGTACTGAAAGCCACAGGCTGGAAAGACAAGAAGGCCCGCAACGAACGCATCTCAGAAGTTCTCGAGGAGGTGGGCATGAGCGAGAAAGCAGACAAGATGCCTCATGAGCTTTCAGGTGGCGAGCAGCAGCGCATTGCCATAGCACGGGCATTGCTCAACAACCCTAAACTCATCATTGCCGATGAGCCTACAGGCAACCTCGACCCCGAAACGGCAAGTCATATCGTCAGTCTGCTGAAAGACATCACCAAGCAGGGAACTACTGTCGTTATGTCGACCCACAACATCCCCATGCTCGACAAGTTCCCAGGCATCGTATATCGATGCAAAGACGGAAGTCTGCACGATGTGACCAATGAGTACAATCACATCGACCTGACCGAAGACGGCGAGGAAAGTTGAGTGAAGAGTGAAGAATTCTACACCAACATAAAACAATAAAATAAAACAATAAAATTAAACATTAATATAATATTAAGACTATGAAGGTAATGAAATTCGGAGGTACTTCGGTTGGCTCACCTGAGCGCATGAAGGGAGTAGCCTCCTTGGTTACAGAATCAGGTGAACCTACTTTCATCGTACTTTCTGCGATGAGCGGTACAACAAACTCACTCGTTGAAATCTCTGACTATCTCTATAAGAAGAATCCAGAGGGTGCCAACGAGGTAATCAACAACTTGGAGAAGAAATACATGCAGCATGTGGAAGAGCTCTACTCTACCGAGGAGATGAAGAAAACCACAAGTGAATTCCTTCATAGCGAATTCGATTATCTGCGTTCCTTCACCAAGGATCTTTTCACCTCTTTCGAGGAGAAGAGCATCGTGGCTCAGGGTGAGATCATGAGCACCAACATGGTGGTCAACTACTTGAAGGAACAGGGCATCAAGGCTGTGCTGCTCAATGCGCTCGACTTCATGCGCACCGACAAGAATGCAGAGCCAGACCCACAGTACATCAAGGAAAAGCTTGCCGACATCATGGAGAAGAACCAGGGTCAGCAGATCTACATCACACAGGGTTTCATCTGCCGCAATGCTTATGGCGAGGTTGACAACCTGCAGCGAGGCGGCAGCGACTATACAGCATCGCTCATCGGTGCAGCCCTTCCTGCCGACGAGATCCAGATATGGACCGACATTGATGGCATGCACAACAACGACCCACGAGTGGTAGAGCATACAGAGGCAGTACATCAGCTCAACTTCGAAGAGGCTGCCGAGCTGGCTTACTTCGGTGCCAAGATTCTTCACCCTACCTGCGTACAGCCAGCCAAGTATGCCGGCATTCCAGTAAGACTGAAGAACACCCTCGACCCTAAGGCCGATGGAACCATCATCGACAACGTGATAGTACGTGGCAAGATCAAGGCTGTGGCAGCCAAGGACAACATCACCGCCATCAAGATCAAGAGCAGTCGCATGTTGCTGGCTACAGGTTTCCTGCGCAAGGTGTTCGAGATCTTCGAGAGCTATCAGACTCCTATCGACATGATTGCCACCTCTGAGGTGGGTGTAAGCATGAGTATTGACAATGACGCCCACCTGAACGACATCGTCAACGAGTTGAAGAAATATGGTACTGTCACTGTCGACACAGATATGTGTATCATCTGCGTGGTAGGCGACCTCGACTGGAGCAACGTAGGTTTCGAGACACTTGCCACAGAGGCAATGAAGAACATCCCTGTAAGAATGATTTCTTACGGAGGTTCCAACTACAACATCTCATTCCTCATCCGAGAAAGAGACAAGAAGCAGGCTTTGCAGAACTTGAGCAACAACCTGTTTGAGAAGTAATTTAAGTGAAGAACGAAGAGTGATAAGTGAAGAATTCGTATGCAATGCTTCCTACTCACTCTTCGTTGGATATTCTGATTTACAATAAATTGGATTTTCTAATTTGACTATATAAGATATTAATTTTAGATTTAAGCGAAATGAAAGGAACATTTCCTATAGATAAGTTTCAGGAGAAACAGACTCCGTTCTACTATTACGACACAGCCCTGCTGAGACAAACCCTCAGAACCATCTGCGAGGAAGCAGGTAAACATCCTGGTTTCGAGGTACACTATGCCGTAAAAGCAAACGCCAATCCTAAAGTGCTGGGCATCATCAGCCAGGCAGGATTAGGAGCCGACTGCGTGAGCGGAGGAGAAATACAAGCTGCTGTCAACGCAGGATTTCCTGCCAACAAGATCGTATATGCCGGTGTGGGCAAGAGCGACTGGGAGATCAATCTCGGACTGGAGAAAGACATCTTCTGCTTCAACGTGGAGAGTATTCCCGAACTGGAAATCATCAACGAGCTGGCTGCCAGAAAGAACAAGAAAGCACAGGTTTGCTTTCGCATCAATCCTAACGTAGGAGCACACACACATGCCAACATCACCACAGGACTGGCAGAAAACAAATTCGGTATTGCCATGCAAGACATGGAGAGTGTCATTGCAGAAGCTGCAACCATGAAGAACATCAAGTTCCTCGGCCTGCACTTCCACATTGGCAGTCAGATACTTGACATGGGTGACTTCGAGGCTCTCTGCAACAGAATCAATGAACTGCAAAACCAGTTGGAAGCTCACCACATCGAGGTAAAGAACATCAATGTGGGCGGCGGACTCGGCATAGACTACAAGCATCCCAACCGCGTGCCCATACCCGACTTCAAGTCTTACTTCGACACTTATGCCAAGCACCTGAAACTGCGCGACGGACAGAAGGTGCATTTCGAATTGGGCCGTGCAGTGGTAGGCCAAATGGGATCACTCATCACAAGAACCCTCTATGTAAAACAAGGCACAGCCAAGCAGTTTGCCATCGTAGATGCCGGCATGACCGACCTCATACGCCCTGCCCTCTACCAGGCTTATCACAAAATAGAGAACATCACGAGCGAGGAGCCTGTAGAAACCTACGATGTAGTAGGCCCAATCTGTGAGTCAAGCGACGTCTTTGCCAAGGCTATCGACCTGAACAAGACCCATCGTGGCGACCTCATTGCACTCCGTTCGGCAGGAGCCTATGGCGAGATTATGGCAAGTCAGTACAACTGCCGTCAGTTGCCTAAAGGCTACACCACAGAAGAAATGTAAGGCACCTTAACAATACGAGAAAAGAAAATAACTCAACTTTCTCAAACGAGGAAGTTAAAAAACTAAAATGATGATAATCAGTTTAACTACTATTATCGCTGGCGCAGCAGTGGTTTTATTGGCAGTCCTCGGATCGCTGATCAATCCATTTCTGCGCTCATTGCGTCTCAACAAAGAGGAAGAACAGTCTGCCGAGGGAACGACTGAAGATGCAACCGCATCCCAGCCACTTCCTCCAGTCACCATACTTATCACAGCTCATGACAACCTGCCTGAGCTGGAACGCAACCTGCATACTTTCCTTGAGCAGAAATATCCTGCCGACTATCAGGTAGTGGTTGTCTGCCAGAGCAGCGACGGTGAGACGATTGATTTTCTGAAACGTCAGTCTTCAGAAAATCCACACCTTTATTATACCTTCATACCAGAGAGCTCACGCTATATGAGCCGAAAGAAACTGCAGATTACCGTAGGTGTGAAAGCTGCCAAGTATGAGTGGATTCTGCTCACCGAACCTGCCTGCATGGCCTGCAGCGAGGACTGGCTTGCCAGCATGACGCGTCAGTGCCAGGAGCCTAACCATCTGATATTAGGCTACGTAAGCACAGAGGAAAGTTGCAAGAGTGTGCGCCGGTTCGACATGATCAGAAAAGCCTATTACCTGTTGCGCAGAGCACAACGCTCCTACGGCTACCGCACCAATATGCCCAACGTCATCTTCCGCAAGAGCGACTTCATGCGCGAGCAGGGCTATCAGGGCAACTTGGAATATGTGCGCGGCGAATATGACTTCCTGGTCAACAAGTATGCCCTGTGTGGCGACACTGCTGTCGAACTGGCACCATCAGCATGGCTTCAGCAGGAAGCCCCTACCGATAAGAGCTGGCACAACAAGAGCCTCTACCTGCAGGCTTCGCGCAAGTCACTCAATCGCAACCTGTCTATGAGAACCCTGATGTTCTTCGACCATCTCTTTCCCCACCTCAGCCTTATCGCCTCTATAGCAGTTTTGGCGTGCTCCGTCGTGATGAAAGACTGGATACTGACGGGCTGTGCAGGTTTTGCTCTGTTGCTGCTCATCGTTCTTCGAACCATCATCGCCCACAGGGCAGTCGCCTGTTTCGATTCTCTCATTCCTACGTATAAGTTGCCCTTCTACGATTACGGAATCATCTGGCGAAACTTCGCCAACAAAGTGCGTTACTGGCGAGCCGACAAGAACGACTTCACCAGCCACAAACTTTGAGGACAATACAAGGACTCAGCGAGACTGTTTACAAAAAGCTTAAATAATCAACGATGAAAATATATTTATTCATAACCAAGAAAAAAAGGCAATACGCCATGTACAAAGCCTATATAGAGACTTTACAGCGGAGACTCGACATCGCCGACAACATCGAGGATGCCGACGTGGTATTGTTTCTTGGTGCATGGTCATACCAGGGATTCCGACTGGCACAACGTTCCAGAAAGATGGGAATCCCATACATCGTTTGTCCATTGGGCGACATCTCGGAGAGAAACTGCCATAATCCTGGCATGAAGAGAAGCCTGCAAACCCTTATCTATCAGAAGACAATGTGCAAGACGGCAGAACTCATCATCGCCACCACACCCTTGGAGAAAGAATATCTCACCGCTTTAGGTAGGGTGTTCAAAATCTATTAATTTTCCGACACGTTTTTTGCACCAAAATACAAGTTAATTCACACGAAATCAACGTGTTAAGAATTCAAAAATGTGACATTTTTTAGTTCTGCGCAATATTCGTGTCGATAATTATTGAATATCAGTTAGTTGAACCGATTATTCGACTAAAAAACGTGCCAAATTTTAAACGGATTTTGAACACCCTACGCTTTAGGGTGGAACAGCCACATCTCGCTCATCCGATATTTCGGTTACAGCCAGCTCACCTCACAGTCGGCCATGACAGAAGACTGGCAAGGCGCTGACGCCATCACCTTCACCAACTACGAGAAGCGAAAGGCAGAAGCCATAGCTGCGAAGACCGACGAGCCTATCATCGCACAAATCATGCAGATAAAAAGCAGGATGCCGCACCGTAACATTCCGCAGAAATACATCGACGACCTGCACACCCTGCTCTATGCCGACAACTACGACGAGGATGCCATCCATGCCGAACTCGCCAAGCAGAAACTTGACATGTATGCAGCTGCCGTCTTTGATGCCATGACCGAGAAGACAGGACTCACCGAGGGATTCATGCCTCTGCCTGCCAGGAAAGGCAGAAAGAGCAGACAGATTCTGAAATACATCAAATAACCATCACCCCTGTATGACTCACTCCATTCATGACAGATAATACGAGAATCAATTCCTTGGCCAGCAACTTGCCAGCATTCAGCATAGCCGACTCCATCAATCAAGCCTTGAGAGAGTCGGCTAATCTTGTTGTCACAGCCCCTCCAGGAGCCGGCAAGTCTACCCTGCTGCCTCTCACCATCCTCGAAGGAATGAACGGCAAGGGGAAAATCCTCATGTTGGAACCCAGACGCCTCGCCGCCCGACAGATAGCCGAACGAATGGCAAGTCTCATAGGTGAACCAGCAGGCAAGACGGTAGGCTATCGTGTACGATTTGAGAACAAGGTGTCGGCCGAGACACGCATCGAAGTTCTCACCGAAGGCATCCTTACCCGAATGCTCGTCAATGATGCCACCCTCGAGGGTGTCGACGTGATTATCTTCGACGAGTTCCACGAAAGAAGCATCCATTCCGACCTGGCATTGGCACTGACCCTGCAGGCACAAAATATCATCCGCCCCGACCTGAAAATCATCATCATGTCGGCCACTATCGACACATCTGCCATCTGTCAGGCCCTTCATGCACCGCTCATCGAGTGTGCCGGAAGAATGTTTCCCGTGAAGACCATCTATGCCGAGACCGATACCGACAAGTACACTATATATAAAGAGGTGGCAGCTGCAGTGATGCGGGCCCACCGCGAACACGAGGGCGACATCCTTGCCTTCCTGCCCGGACAAGCCGACATACAGAGATGCGAGGAACTCCTTATCGCTACTCTTGCCGGCACACAGACACAGGTGTATCCACTCTATGGCAATCTCTCGCCCGAGAGACAACGAAAAACCATAGCCCCTTCCCTTCAAGGCGAGCGCAAAATCGTTCTCGCCACCCCCATTGCCGAGACATCACTCACCATCGAAGGCGTGAGAATCGTAATAGACTCAGGATTTTGCCGTCAGTTGGTGTACGATGTCCGGACAGGGCTCAGTCATCTTGAGACTGTGCGCATCAGTAAAGACATGGCCATCCAGCGAAGAGGACGAGCAGGCAGAGTGGCAGAAGGAATCTGCTACCGACTATGGTCGAAAACCTCAGAACACCTGATGCAGGAACAAAGAAAGCCCGAGATAGAAGAAGCCGACCTCACCCCGATGGTTCTCGACATTGCAGCCTTTGGCGAGAGCGACCCCATGTCGCTCCCCTGGCTCACGCCTCCTTCCAATAGCAACATATTTAATGCCAAACACTTACTTCTTTCACTTCAAGCAATCAACGAGGATGGTAGTGTCACGCTACTTGGCAGAAAGATGGCATCCCTGCCCTGCCATCCCCGCATAGCCAAGATGATGCTCAACTCCAAGACAGATGCACAGAAAGCCTTGGCATGCGACATGGCAGCCGTACTGGAGGAGAAAGACCCAATGAGCGAACATGAGGACTCAGACATGACACTCCGCATCGCCATGCTGCGTTCACAAAGAGAGAGAAAGAACTTGGGTAAATGGGCACGCATCGCACAGATAGCCCAGGAGTATCGTAGGATGCTCAAGGTAAAGGAGGACAACCATCCTGTCGACCCCGAGGAAGTGGGAAGCCTGATCGCCTCAGCCTATCCGGAGCGAATTGCCATGGCTGTCGACAATATCGGCAACTTCAGAATGTCGGGCGGACAGAACATCTTCATCGACCGAAACGATCCCATGTCCCTGCACTCCTGGCTTGCCATCGCTTCGCTCAACTCAGCAGGCTCCAAGGGCAAGGTATTCCTCTCCGCTCCCGTCAGCATCAACGACCTGCCCACATCTACGTTCACCAATATCTCGTGGGACAGCAAGGCAGGAGCAGTGCGTATGCAAAGTGAAAGACGAATCGGGCAGCTCGTCGTAGAAAGCAAACCCATCCACGACGCAGACAAAGGACAGATCATCGACATCATCTGCTCTGCCGTCAGAAAAGAAGGACTCAGCATGCTCGACTGGAACGAGAAGGTGAAAAGACTGCAGCAGAAAGTGGAAAAGGTAAAACAATGGCACCCGGAAATGAACGTGCCCGACCTTTCCACCGAGCATCTGTTGACGACCGCCTCTGACTGGCTTCCCTTCTATATAGAACAGGAGGGAAAACTGAGAACAACCTCTGCCGAGCTCAGGAAACTCGACCTTGCCGAGATACTATGGGCACAAGTTCCCTACGAGCTTCAGGAAGAGATAGACCATTTGGCTCCTACCCATATCGCAGTACCTTCGGGCAGTCGCATCCGCATCGACTATCGGCCAGGAACCGAGGCGCCAGTATTGAGTGTACGACTGCAGGAATGTTTCGGTATGACTCAGACACCCAAGGTAGACAACGGCAGGCAACGCCTGCTGATGGAGCTCCTGTCTCCGGGCTTCAAACCCGTACAGCTCACGCAAGACCTCGCAAGTTTCTGGCAAGGCACCTACTTCGAGGTACGCAAGGAGCTGAAGCGCCGGTATCCCAAACATTACTGGCCCGAGAACCCTTTAGAGAGCGAGGCTGTGAGAGGAGTGAAAAGAAAATAAAAGCCCGCTTCTTCACTTTTCTCCCCAAAACCGACTGCTTTTTCAGTAATTTATGTACTTTTGCAAATAAAAAAACAATGAACGGAATATATACAATACTTCTCTTAGTGTTAAGCAATATCTTTATGACTATTGCATGGTATGGACACCTCAAACTGCAGCAAACAGGCGTTAGCAGCCACTGGCCCTTAGTAGGTGTGATCGCTTTCAGTTGGGCTATCGCTTTCTTTGAGTACTGCTGTCAGGTACCCGCCAACCGTATTGGCTTTATCGACAACGGCGGCCCCTTCTCATTGGTTCAGCTCAAGGTGATACAGGAATGCGTATCCCTCATCGTCTTCGCCGTCATTGCCAACATTCTCTTCCAGGGTGAGAGTCTGCACTGGAACCACTTTACAGCCTTCCTCTGCCTCATTGCCGCCGTCTACTTCGTGTTCATGAAGTAAGAGAAATTGTGCGAGTTGGCTGGCTGTGGAGTCTTGCCCTCCTTCTTAGCCTGGTTGATGCGTGATTTGCCTGGTTGATTTCGATGAGGTTTGCGTTCACGCTGCGCTTTACGATGCTGTAATTAATCATAGTTCTGTAGGTTTTTGAAATGATAGTTTAATACTTTGCCAGCTGCCCGATAGTGCCACCTTTGGGTCTTAATAAATGACCGGCGCCTGTCGTCTTTTGTGACCGCCCTTGGTCGTAATAGATGCCTCCTGCGAGGCTTCCTGAGCACTTTCATTGGTTGACGGTGCAAAGAAAATGCAAATCGAATGCAGAATATTAAGCTTGCTTAAATATTTTGCTGAGATGCAGCTTTTCTTCTTTAAAGAAAATGCAAACGAGCGCAATGAAAGCTTGCTTTCAAATTGCCGAGTGCTGCTTTTCTTCTGCAAAGATAATACATTTTTCTGCTGTTTGTTCAAATCCGTGATGACTTGTTAAGCAAAAATAGGGCAAGAATGACAAGAAACAGTACTGTAAGTTGCTGTGTATGTGCGGAATACGTAAACCTTGAATTTTGGTGTATAACTTTCCTTTTCATGAACTATCAAGATAGTACGAAAAAGAAAAAGTGTCATTTTGTGTCATTGTCATTTTGTGTCATTTTTGAAATTCAATGTCATTTCCACCGCTATATAATAAATAAATAAATATAAATATTTATTTATTATATAAAGCACTTTTCTCTTTCAAAAACGAAAATGACACAAAATGACAATGACACAAAATGACTTATTTACGCTAAAAAATCCACACTAACAGAAAGTTCGTGTTAAAGTTTGTAATCATCCCTTTACTCTGAATTTTTTACATTGTATTACATATTTATCATCCAACGGCAGTGCAGAAACAGGAAAATAATCATATTCAGAAGTCCAGACTTTCCTTAAAATCTGTTCATAAAAAGGAAAGAAAAGCCTTGAAATTTACAATATATAACATAAAAGAGAAAAGTTAGCTCATATTTAACTTTTACTATGTATTCTTATTGCAGTTTTCAATGAATGAATTTGTATAAATATACCAAGCCACATTTGTAAGGCTGAATGTATAAATATGCATTATTGAGAAAACAGGAATTTTCGGTGCAAAGAACACAGTAAACAGATTTTACAACACAGCATCTTCTTCTCGCTTTTCTCGGTCATCAATTTCACATAAAGAAAGTCATCAGCGAAAAGCAAACCATCTTGCCACATAGACATTTTTTCAGATTTTTGTAAAGAAAACCTACTTTACATACACACAATGAGCCAATAAACCACATCATTTAAAGACAATTTCCTCATTGTTTATACTTAACTTTCGCAAGAAAGGCAAATAAACATACAGACTATCATACCAGGCATACAACAAAAAAACCTTCAAGAATAATCTTGAAGGCTTTCTGCGGTGCGTACGAGACTCGAACTCGTGACCTCCTGCGTGACAGGCAGGCATTCTAACCAACTGAACTAACGCACCAGTTAAGGTTGAAATGATGATATGAACTAAGCGGTGCGTACGAGACTCGAACTCGTGACCTCCTGCGTGACAGGCAGGCATTCTAACCAACTGAACTAACGCACCAAAAGAAGATTAAATCTTAACCGCTTGAGGTTCATTTCTCATTTGCGGTTGCAAAGGTACTGCTTTTATTTGATTTCACCAAATTTTTCTGCAACTTTTTTACAAAATTTTTTGCAAGAAATAGGCATCGCCATACTCTTTTCCTGAGAAAATCCAGTCTTTCAAACAGATATCTCCCTGAAACCCAAACGATTTCAAAAGTTTGAGGCATCCTGCATTGTCGCAACCCACAATGGCATAAATTTGATGCAGATGTATCACATTGCGGCTATAACCACATATTTCGTGCAGAACAGACTTGCCATATCCCTGACCGCGAAATTCTTTTTTTATGGCTATTCCAAGCTCTGCCCGGCGATGCTTGGGGTCAAAATTGGTCAAGTCGACTGTACCGACCGTCTCTCCTTCTTCGTTGTCAACCATCAGCCGCACTTGTCCGTCGGCATAAATATCGCTCTTGGAAGAAGTGATGTAGTCGATCAGCACGCTGCGCGAATAAGGCACATTGGTGGCACTCACGCCCCATACCGTACGGTCGTTCTCCAACGTATAGAGCGTGTCAAGGTCTTCGGGCTCCATGGCTCGCAGACTGACTGGAGGGAAAGATTTCATAGTTTCGGTGGATAGCATATTTCAGAAATAAAAGATACATCAGCTTATCACATCACGGTCGGTCACTATCTTGTGTGTGGCGGCATGATAGGTGCCTATCCTCCACTGGCGCTGCGGCTGCTGCATGAAGAGACCGAAGATGCGCTGATAGTCGTAGGAATCGGCATCGTAAACGATATTGACCACCGACTTGCCCATACCCTGCAACATCGCCTGAAGAGAAACCGACAGATGTCCATCGGGCATAGTCTGCGCATCTGCCAGGACGAACTGAGCATCGAGTCCGTTCTCCATACTGAGAGCACGACAGTCGTCGAGCATCTGCTGGCTGCCCAAGAAGAGATAACGGGGAGAAGCCTCGCGACGGGGCGTGAAGCCCAAACTCTTGCGCAACTTGGAGAGCAGCATACCGAAAGCCGCCACGCTGGCACGCGCATATATGGCAGCGCTGATGGGCACTGTGAGCAGCAGCGACATGCCCGAATTGTGCTTACGGAAGAAGATAAGCATCGCCTCATAGAACACATGGACATAACGGAAACTGGACTTCTGCGTGCTCTCGCCCTTGTAGTGAAGGATGAGCGATGGCAGATAATAGTTGCGATAGCCGCCCTTGAGGACACGATAAGACAGGTCGATATCCTCGCCATACATAAAGAAATCCTCGTCGAGGAGTCCCACCTTGTCGAGCGCCTCGCGCCGCAGCATGCAGAAAGCTCCACTCACCACCTCGATGGCTGCCGGTGTGTTCCAGTCGAGATAACCCATATAGTAATGTCCGAAGCGATGATGTGCGGGCATTCTTTCGCAGAGTCCTATCATTTTCCAAAATGCCACCATCGGCGTAGGAACTCCACGACGGCTCTCTCTTGCCGACTCGCCACAGGCATTCAGCATGCGAACACCCAAGGAACCGGTATCTGCATGACCATCCATCCACGCCAAAGCCTCACGCAGTGTGGGCTCTGCCACGATGGTGTCGGGATTGAGCAAAAGCACATACTCGCCATGACTCATGCGGATGGCGAGGTTATTGGCTCGGGCAAAGCCCAGATTATGCCGGCTCGCAACTATGCGAACCCAGTCGAAGTGCTCGCGCAGATACTCCACCGAACCGTCGACAGAATGATTGTCCACCAGCAACACCTCGGCTTCGATTCCCTCCAACGCCTTATGAAGCGAAAGAAGACACTGCTCTACATAATTCTTTACGTTATAGTTGACGATTACTACTGACAGTTTCACAGCCTAATCTTTTTTAGAGGATTCGGTTGTCTCGTCCATACATCTGCCCATGGAGGGATAGACGAAGAAGAGACACAACAGAAGAATGATGCCCAGATAGCCAAAACCTGGCCACATGGTCTGATAATACAAGAAAGTGTCTATGGTCATGGGCACGCAGAGCATCTGTATGCGTGCGGTGCCCCAGGCAATCAATGCCGAGCCCTTATGTTCCAACAGCCGACGACGCACCGACGGTAAGGAGAAGAGCTTCAGGGCTACAGGTATGACGATGATAGAGGCAAACTCCATGACTACCTGCAGGAAGAACTCCAACTGGGGATTGTCGAACTGCTCGAGAGGCAGAAGCACCTCTGTCTCATAGAGCACTACTATCAGCAGACAGACGCCCGCCATCACCCAAAAATTGAGCATGAGGTAACGCTGTACTAATTTGAGATCTAACATACTTTTTTATAGAAGTTATTAATATATACAAGTTTTGAGGACTGTCTAAGATGGCCCCCTGCTACTGAGCAAAAGGGGTGCGGTTGAGAATGGAACGTCCCAGGGTCACCTCGTCGGTATACTCCAGTTCGTCGCCCACAGAGATACCACGGGCTATCACTGAAAGACTGACAGGAAAGGTAGCCAACTTGCGAGAGATAAAGAAGTTGGTGGTATCGCCCTCCATGGTGCTGCTCAGCGCCAGGATAACTTCCTTCACCCCACCCTGAGCCACCCGCTCTACAAGCGAGTCTATCTCCAAGTCGTTGGGACCTATACCGTCCATTGGCGAGATGATGCCTCCCAGAACATGATAGAGTCCATGAAACTGCTGGGTGTTCTCCACTGCCATGACGTCCTGCACATTCTCCACCACACAGATCGTGGAAGCATCGCGGCGCGGATCGCTGCAGATGGGGCAAACATCCGTATCGCTGATGTTGTGACACACCCTGCAGTACTTCACCTCTTTCTTCAGCCGTTCTACGGCTTCGGCAAAGGCCGTCACATCCTCATCACTCTGTCGAAGCATGTGAAGAACCAAGCGCAAGGCTGTCTTGCGCCCGATTCCTGGAAGTTTGGCAAACTCGCCCACCGCCTTGTCAAGCAAGGCCGAAGGATATTGGCGCATCATAACTCTTAGAGGTATACGCCAACACCGACTTTGAAACCGATGGTTGAGAAAGCAGAGTGATCCTTAAAGCTCTGGTCGTAATACACTGCAGGCTCGACGGTTACCGTTTTGCTCACAAAGTAGGCATAGCCCACCTCGAGTCCGGGCATCACATCGTTGTAGCCACCTGAATGTACATACTTGGCACCCAAGCCCAAATAGAGTCCGTTCTGAATGATGTAATAGCGTCCCTGTGCTCCTACAGAAACATAGTCGCTCACATCTGAAGAGCCCACATGATTATAAGCCACGGTTCCCACTGCCATCAGGTTGTCGGCAAAAAGATAACCTGCCTGGGCATTGATGCCGAACTTCAGTTCGGAGCTTCCGCTATAACTCAAATCAAGGCTTGAGAGCGATGCGCCACAATATACTTTTCCTTCCTCAAACTGTGCATTGGCAGCTACTGTCATCAACAGGGCTACCAGCATAACTACTAATTTTTTCATGTGAATTGTACGTTGTTTATAATAAATGATTATGAATGAATCGTACGCTGATACTTGGTGTACCAGGCGAAGAACCAAACCAATGCCAGCACCAGGATGATGATGCTACCCGTGTAGGCCACAGTAGACTGCAAGCCGAGAGCCTGCTTGGAAATAAGCAGGAAAGTGGAACAAACCACCGTCATGAACAAGGCTGGCACTAAGGTGACAATGAAGGGCTTCTGTCTCTGCACCAGATAGACGGTGAGTGTCCAGAGGGTGAAAACAGAGAGGGTCTGGTTGGCCCATCCGAAATACTGCCAGATGACATTGAAGCCGTCAGGATTGTTCATCTGCCATACCAAGAGAAGGATGGCGGCAACAAACATAGGGATGCAGATATAGAGACGACGGTGCATGGAGTGCTGCTCCAGTCCTATGGCCTCGGCAATGATAAGACGCGCGCTGCGGAATGCTGTATCGCCACTGGTGATAGGTGCTGCCACTACGCCCAGGAGGGCAAGCACGCCACCTGCCACTCCTAACCAAGAGGAGCAAACCAACTTGACGACTGTGGGCGCATCAAAATACTGCACCAAGGTATTGCCGCCATCGGCAGCCTGGGCAGTAAACTGCTGTGCCACCTCTGGAGAAACCACCTCGCGCCAGCCTCCATAATAGAAGAAATACATAGAAACGGTGGCCCAGATGAGCGCCACGAAGCCCTCGGTAATCATTGACCCATAGAAGATGGGGCGACCCAACTTCTCCGACTTCATACAACGAGCCATCAACGGGCTCTGAGTAGCATGAAAACCACTGATGGCACCGCAGGCTATCGTGATGAAAAGACAAGGGAACAAGGGGTTCTTACTCATAAAAGGCTCGGCACCCAACCATGCCGGATTGGCATTGAGATTGCTCTCCGACAAATTGTCCCACAACTCTGGGATGGCAGGCATCTTGACGATCAGACCTATCATCAGGGCTGCAGCCATGAAGAGAAGCGAGATGGCGAAGAGAGGATAAACCTTGCCTATTATCTTGTCGATAGGCAACAGGGTGGCGATGATGTAATAGACGAAGATGGCGATGATCCAGAACATCTTGGAACCACATATCGACTCGAGGATAATGGCAGGACTGTAGACGAAGACAACGCCCACCATCATCAGCAACAGCACAGAGAAGACAAGCATCACCTTGCGGGTGGTGCCGCCCAGATACTTGCCCACCAGTTCGGGAAGACCTGCTCCGCCATGGCGGATACTGAGCATTCCACTCATATAGTCGTGCATGGCACCGGCAAAGATACAGCCCAATACAATCCAAAGATAGGCCACAGGACCATACCATGCACCCATGATGGCGCCAAAGATAGGCCCGGTACCTGCTATGTTGAGAAACTGGATCATGAAGATTTTCCAACTGGGCAGCACGATAAAGTCTACCCCATCCGCCTTAGTCACTGCTGGCGTAGGACGGTCGTCGGGTCCAAACACGTGGGCCACAAACTTTCCATAAAAAAGATAACCCAGAACGAGGGCTACCAAACTCAGTAAAAAGCTAACCATTTCTTCTTTTTTTGTTTAAATTTCTTGGCAAAAGTAACATTTTTATTTGGAATAAGAAAAAATATCAGTATCTTTGTTGCCAAATTGAAAGATTATGCGCTATTTATATATAATATTTATACTTTTTCACCTTGCAGTGGCCTCGTATGGCCAGAGTTTCTATGCCGTCAACCCCAATCCAAAATACGAAGTAAGAGCCGTGTGGCTAACCACCATAGGGGGCATAGACTGGCCCCACTCTTATGCTCAGTCGGAACGTTCGGCAGAGAAACAGAAAGAGGAACTGAGAGCTATCCTCGACCGACTGCAGAAAGCCAACATCAACACCGTACTGCTGCAAACACGCATCCGTGCCACCACTATCTATCCCTCGCAATACGAGCCTTGGGACGGCTGTCTGTCGGGATTCCCCGGAAAGTCGCCCGGCTATGACGCCCTGCAGTTTGCCATCGACGAATGCCACAAAAGGGGCATGGAGGTGCATGCATGGGTAGTGACCATACCCGTGGGAAAATGGAACTCTTACGGATGCAGACAACTGAGAAAGAGATTTCCAAGACTCATCAAGCGAATAGACCAGGATGGATACATGGACCCAGAAGCGACACAGACAGGCTGCTACTTGGCTGAAATGTGTCGCGAAATCGTACAGCGATACGATGTGGACGGCATCCACCTCGACTACATACGCTATCCCGAGACCTGGAAGTTCAGAATAGGCAAAGACCAAGCACGCGGCAACATTACCCGCATTGTGGAGAAGATCCATCAGGCGGTAAAAAAGGAAAAGCCATGGGTGAAGATGAGTTGCTCGCCGATAGGCAAGTTCGACGACCTGAGCAGATACTGGAGCCATGGATGGAATGCCTATACCAAGGTGGCGCAGGACGCCCAGGCTTGGCTGAAAGACGGACTCATGGACGAGCTCTTCCCTATGATGTACTTCAGAGGCGACCAGTTCTTCCCCTTCGCCATCGACTGGAAAGAGCATAGCTATGGCAAAATCATCGCACCGGGACTGGGCATCTACTTCCTCGATCCCAAGGAGGGGAAATGGAATATCAGCGACATAACAAGCGAACTGTACCACCTGCGCAATATCGGCGAGGGACATGCATTCTTCCGCAACAAGTTCCTGCTCGACAACCATCAGGGTGTATACGACTTCGTGACTGCCCACTTCAACCGCTACCCTGCCCTTGTGCCTCCCATGACATGGGAAAGCAACAAGCGACCACAGCAACCGGTTACACTCTGCATAGAAGAGAATGAAGGAACCACAACGCTGAGATGGGACAACAGCCTGCAATACGAGGACGGAACCGCCATCAAGACTCCCTCTATATATAATAATGTGTACGCGAGCAAAGAATATCCGGTGGACGTCCATGATGCCCGCAACCTGATACTGACAAGAACCACCAGACGGCAACTGACGACAAGGACAGGCAACACACCCACCTATTATGCTGTGACAACTACCGACGGCTTTGGCAACGAGAGCCGAGCAAAACAACTGAACCAAACAGCCGTGGTGAAGACAACGACAAGATATGGCAAAGCCTGCAGACTGACCACAACGGGTGAAAGCATCATTTTGCCGTCCTCGATACACGAAACAGACTGCCAATACATTATCGTAAAAAACATGCAGGAACAAGCTGTATACATCACCAAGCCACAGAACCGGAAAATTAATATCAAAAAAATCAAGGATGGCATATACACACTCAACTGCGTGAATTACAGGAACATAGAACACACTTTGGGTACCTTTATCAAGAAAGAAACTCAAAAAAAATAGAAAAAAGTTGATAAAAAATTTGGTGGAATAAAATAAAAGCAGTACCTTTGCACTCGCAATTCAGAAATGAGGCTTAACGTTGCACCCTTAGCTCAGTTGGTAGAGCAACTGACTCTTAATCAGTGGGTCTAGGGTTCGAATCCCTAAGGGTGTACAAAAACGAGCAAACAAGCATGGTTCCGTAGCTCAACTGAATAGAGCACTTGACTACGGATCAAGAGGTTCAAGGTTTGAATCCTTGCGGAATCACCTGAAAGACTCGAGAATTGCAAAGTTTGGCTCCGTAGCTCAACTGAATAGAGCACTTGACTACGGATCAAGAGGTTCAAGGTTTGAATCCTTGCGGAGTCACAAAAAGCTGCACCCTTAGCTCAGTTGGTAGAGCAACTGACTCTTAATCAGTGGGTCTAGGGTTCGAACCCCTAAGGGTGTACAAAATCGAAGTCTATGTCTTCTTGACATAGACTTTTTTTTGTTTCCATTTAACTTCTATAACTTCTAACGACCGAAGGGAGTGATAACTTCTAAACTTGCTAAAGTTCAATATAAAAAAAAGCATTGCTTTGATGAGCAATGCCATATCCTTCTAAAAATCATCATCTCCGAAGAGAGAAAGCGAAGAGTCAACAGAACTCTTCTCCGACACCTCTTCCTGTACAGGATGACTGCCAAACTGCAACATGAGCTGCTGCGCCTCCGTCGTGGCAAGATTAAGCCGATAAACACCGTAACCTGCCTTCTGAACACACGAGCCCTGCAGCTTACTGCTCTTCACCAAATACTGCGACACATATGCATAGACATCCTTGTAATTCAACGGAGTAAACATTGAATTACAGGCATTGTACACGTGCCGTACTATATGTTCCAATTTGAGACCCTTCTCTCCTGCCTGAGTCAGCACTGCAAGAATCTCACGATCATAGTTCATGAAAACAGAATTATATTTGAAATAACCATTAACGCCAAAGGCAAAAAAAAAAGACCGCACCCAACTATTTTTGATAGAGGTGCGGTCCTTCCTGTAGTGTTCTATTTAAGCGAGAACCAACTTGTTGTCCTCATTCTTAATCTTACCCTCTTTCAGGAGCCATCCTATACCCAAGAGTGCATCCTCTGCGGTAATCTTAGCAGCCTTAGCAATCTCTGCAAGCGAGAGAGCCTTACCTGCTGCTGCCAATGCCTGATAAACATCACCAGCCTTGAAACCTGCGTTCTCCTCATTCAAGTAAAGAACTTCTTTCTTTGCTGCAGTAGCCTTCTTGGTTGCTGGAGCCTTCTTTGCAGCTGTAGTGGTAGTTGTCTTCTTAACAGCTGTCTTTGTTGTTTTCTTTTCTGCCATGTTCTTAGTAAAAATTTAATTAAACTCGCTCTAATCAGGAGTTTTGTATTATATTTTTTTGCAAATTTAATACTTTTATTCGATTATATCACGATTTTCAAGCTAAATCTGCATTGTTTAAAAGAAAACACCGCATTTTTTGATATATATCAAGCAAATGCGGTATCTATAGCAGAATTTTTATAAGAATTATTACTCTTTAACATCAACACTGATCTGCAACTCATCAAGCTGCTTCTGATCAATGGCTGAAGGCGCATCGAGCATCACGTCACGACCTGAATTGTTCTTTGGGAAAGCAATACAGTCGCGAATACTGTCGAGACCGGCCATGATGCTGACAAAGCGGTCGAGTCCAAATGCCAGACCTGCGTGAGGTGGCGCACCATACTTAAAGGCATTCATCAAGAAGCCAAACTGAGCCTCTGCACGTTCGGGAGTGAAGCCGAGAACCTCAAACATCTTCTCCTGCAACTTGGTATCGTGGATACGGAGTGAGCCGCCGCCAACCTCGATACCATTACATACGAAGTCGTAAGCCTTGGCACGTACCTGCTCGGGATGCTCATCCAGCAATGGGATGTCATCAGGATTAGGCATAGTGAATGGATGGTGGGTAGCCATAAGACGCTGCTCCTCGTCGCTCCACTCAAAGAGAGGGAAGTCAATAATCCAGAGGCACTTGAATACATTCTTATCGCGAAGACCAAGACGATCGCCCATCTCAAGACGAAGAGAGCAGAGCTGGATACGGGTCTTGTTGGCATTGTCACCACTGAGAATCAATACCAAGTCGCCATCTTTGGCTCCCATCACGGTCTTGATCTCTGCCAACTCCTCAGAAGAATAGAACTTGTCGATGCTACTCTTCACGGTGCCGTCGGCATTATACTTGATGTAAACCAGGCCCTTGGCTCCTACCTGTGGACGCTTTACGAAATCGGTCAGCTCGTTGAGCTGCTTGCGACTATAGTCGGCACAACCTGGCACACAGATGCCGCCAATATACTTAGCCTCATCGAACACAGAGAAACTGCCCTTACCGGCAAATGCATCCTTGAGCTCTACGAACTCCATACCGAAACGCAAATCGGGCTTATCACTACCGAAGCGCTTCATAGCCTCATGCCATGTCATCTGCTGAAGCTTAGGCAACTCTACACCTCGAATCTCGCGGAAGAGATGACGAGCCATTTCCTCGAAGAGGTTGATAACGTCATCCTGATCGACGAAACTCATCTCGCAGTCTATCTGTGTAAACTCAGGCTGACGGTCTGCACGAAGGTCCTCATCGCGGAAGCACTTGGCTATCTGGAAATAGCGGTCGAAACCAGCCACCATCAGGAGCTGCTTCAGTGTCTGAGGACTCTGAGGTAAAGCATAGAACTGACCTGGATTCATGCGTGAAGGCACAACAAAGTCGCGTGCACCCTCTGGTGTACTACCAATAAGGATAGGTGTCTCCACCTCCATGAAGTTATAATTGTCGAGGAAGTTGCGGATAAGGATTGTCATACGGTGACGCAACTCCAAATTCTTGCGAACAGCAGGACGGCGCAAGTCGAGATAACGATATTTCATACGAATATCATCACCGCCATCGGTATTGTCCTCGATAGTGAAAGGAGGTGTGGCACTCTCAGAGAGCACCTGCAGACTCTTTACCAAAATCTCGATGTCGCCAGTATCCATCTTTGGGTTCTTGCTCTGACGCTCGCTTACCACACCCTTCACCTGGATGCAGTATTCGCGTCCCAACTTGTTGGCTGCATCACATAATGACTTATCATCGGCCTCATTGAAAACCAACTGAGTGATGCCATATCTGTCGCGCAAGTCTACGAATGTCATACCACCCATCTTTCTTGTGCGCTGTACCCATCCGGCAAGAGTCACTTCCTTGCCGGCATCAGAGAGTCGAAGCTCTCCACAAGTGTTTGTCCTGTACATAAATATATAAATTATATAATTTTCTTTTCTGACGTGCAAAGTTATAATTTATTTCTGAGACAACAAAACTTTAAATAAGAAAACTTTGATAATGACAGAAAAAAGGCTATGCCTTACAGGACAAATCCTGCGGCATAGCCTTTTCTTTATATGACGGTAAACGCTTCATGAAGAAGCTTCTTTCCTCTGCATCATTTCGGACACATACGCTTGAACATCTGCCGATGGAATTTTTCCTCTGCCTTGATGATGCGCATCACCTTGCCTGCAGGAAGGATGAGCATAAAACGGGAATGATACTCCTGTTGCAACAATTTGATCTCCACATCCAACTCATCCTGACGACGGATGGCATTGGCGCAAGTCTCATTGTCACGAGTATCTATGTGATGCAAACGGCGCATCTCGTCAAATATCATACGCTGACGCTTCATCATCTGTCGATAAACGGGGAAAAACTTTGCCGACTCTCCTGGCGTAAGACAAGCATTGGTAGTGATAAACTGCTCCAACTCCGCCTCGAAACGTTTCGGGTCGAAATGAGGACGTTTCTTATGCTGCGCAGTAGCTGTGGAAAGTCCGAAGACCAACAGCATAGTCACAAGAACGGTTCGCTTCAAAAAGGCGATTATCATCTTAGATTTCATTTTGCTCTTACCATTAAAACTGATTATTTAAAAACCTGACGATTCTGACAGCAGAGAGGCATAGATGTCCTGATTGTCAAGCATCGCATAGTCGGCAGCCTCATCAAAGGAGTTATCCTCCGAATGCATGACCGAAGCCCATCCCCCACTTGCCACAGACTTGCCCGCCTGCCGTGAAGAAAGAGAAGTACCGATACCTATGGAAGCTCCTCCCAACAAAAGAACCACACCGGCTATAACTGCCACCTTGCGCACTACTGCACGACGCCACATCGGAACAATACGGGCACCCTGCGAGGCAGACTCAGACTGCATATCGAGAGCAGGCTGCGATTCTGGAACCGATGCCATGACACGCGATGCAAGCTCGTCAAAATAGCCTTCAGGCACACGGAAAGGACTCTGGGTGCCATACCTGGATTTCAATATCTGTTCTTCTTTTATCATATTTTTTCTCCTTATTATATATAGACGATTCAAAAAACATTTGGTTTAATTAAACCGCTTCAAATATTCTGTTATTTTTTTCACTGCCAGGTGGTAAGAAGCCTTGAGGGCGCCTTCGCTCGTTCCTAAGACCTCACTAATCTCGGAATACTTCATCTCGTCGAAGTATTTCATGACAAACACCGTGCGCTGCACTTCTGGCAACTGAGCCACAGCCTCCTGCAACCAAGCATGCATTCGGTCGCCATCAAAATAGTCGTCTGCCATCAGTTGATTGGCAACTTTTTTATTGTCGTCGACACTCGACATGGCTGACTGGCGCTGATGGCGCAGAAAATCCAAGGCCTCGTTGATGGCGATGCGATAAAGCCAGGTGGAAAGAGAAGACTTGCCCTGAAAGGAATCAAGACTCTTCCATATTTTCAGGAAAGCATTCTGCAACACATCATCGGCATCTTCATGAGTGATGACAATATGACGAATCTTCCAGTACAGCGGTTCGCTATACTGGCGCACAAGAGCCTCAAAACCCTCACGCCGGGTGCGGGCATCGGCTATCATGTCGGTCATTTCCTTGTCACTTATCATCATTCTGTTTGTTTTTTATTATATATAAGGCTGCAATGCTGAGTATATCACCTTATCAAAGCCATAGATATCGGCATACTCTGCCATGCGCCCACCTGCCATCGGATAAAGGGTGAGGTAGGTGATATAAAGTGGCACCTGAGGGTCCACCTTGATGTTCCTCACTATCATACGTCTGTTGGCAAGACTGTCGGCTGTCATCGAGTACTTCAACTTGTCCATGAGTTGCTGGTTCTTCTCGTGCATCAGGAAGACACCAAGCTCGTAGGGTTTCTCTACCCTCACACAACCATGCGAAACACTGCGGTCTTCACGGCTGAAGACTCCCTTACTTGAGGTATCGTGAAGGAAGACTGAGAAATTATTGTCAAACCGGAATATGAGCCGGCCCAAGCTGTTGCCCTTGCCTCCTCGCTGTACTACGCTGTAGTTATGATTGCGCAACATAGAAAAGCTGACCTGTGAGAAGTCAACAGGCTTACCCGTCTTGCGGTCCACCACATAGTAGTTGCGGCTGTGGAAATAATGCCAGTCGCCCGCATGATGCGCCACATCCTTGTCGATGATGCTTCGTGGAATCACCCATTGCGGGTTTACCTCCATATACTTGATACGGCTGGTAAGCAGCGGAGTCTTGGTCTTCAGACTGCCAAAACCAATGCGCATGGAGAGTGTGTCGTGATGATCGATGGCCATGAGGTGCATCGAAGGAATATTGACCACTACATACTTGCTATGGTTCTGCATGGGATCTTTCTCCCTCCACCGGCAACGTTCCATGTTGCAGAGTATCTTGGCACGCAGGTTCTTGTCACCCCGCACCTCCGTCAGCCGTTTCTGCAGGGCTCGATAGAACTCACTGCGAGGCTGCACCTCAGAGAGGAAAACGCCCAAAGAGTCGACTTCCACCTTGCGTACTGCCATGAGAAAGAAGTCGCGACCTACACGATCCACAGGAATATCGAAGAGACCACGATAGCGAACCGGACGTTTCACAGAGTCGTAACGACTTGGCTCTATCGTGTCAAGACGATTCAAGAGATAAGAGGGATTGGTAAAACCGAAACGCTGACCAGCCACATAACGGAAGTAAGCCTTGGTGAGCCGATATTCCAGTCGTGCCAATACGGCATTGACATTACCCTGCTGCGTACTGTCGAGCTGAAGCGTGCGGACAGAACGAAGGTCTTGTTCCAGACTCCCCACACAGAAACGGCGGGTAGAGAATCCCATATCGCCTACTCCCCTTAGCCAGTGGAGCAAGGTATCGGCACGACCATCCACGCCCTTGCGGTCAATCCACAAGAACTTTCCTTCATTCATATAATAGCTGCGGGTACGATGATCTGCCGTCGTAGCATCCTTGTCTGCCCTCATCAGGCTGTCGATAAAATTGCGTATACGGTGCGAATTGATGGTCTGTCCTGGTTCAGAGAACTCTCTGAACGACTCAACAGTCACCCACCTGTTGGAATTAGGCTCATGTTCCTGGCATCCAGTAAGGGCAAAAACGGCAATAGCCCACAGCAATGCCAGGAAGAAAGACCTATCGGTTGATAGAAATCTTGCGTACCACATTGCCTACCTTGACAATGTAACAGCCCGACTTCAGCGGCAAGTCTATACGCTTGTCGTTGCCTTCCACCTTGATAGAAGCAACCCTTACGCCAAGCACATTATAAACCTGCAGCACATAACCGTTGGCTCCTGTGACATGCAACACCCCTGCGCTGGTTACCGTTACGGTAATCTGCTGGAAGTCATTATCTATAATTTCAATATTTGCAGCTGCGCTCATACGCTGTGGCAAGACAGCCATCAAGCTTAGTGCAAACAAAAAAGTAAGTAAGATTCTTCTCATATACGTATACGTGTTTAAATATTCCTTTTTGCAAAATTAATAAAAAAGTGAGAACTATGGCCTTTATCACCGACCAAAGTTCTCACTTTTCAGAATATTTAACGCTTATGCATTACATGATGCCGTCAGCTCTCAGTTTTTGCTGCCATTTCCACGCAGAGGCAAGCACCTCATCGAGATTGGCCTCAGCCTTCCATCCCAACACCTTATTGGCCTTGGTACAGTCGCCCCATATCTTCTCGATATCGCCCTCACGGCGAGGACCATACTTCCAGTTGAGCTTCACACCTGTGGCACGCTCAAAGGTCTCTACGATTTCGAGTGTAGAGTTACCCTTGCCTGTGCCGATGTTGAAATACTCTATTGGTTCAGTCTCCTGATCGAGCACACGGGCCATGGCTGCCACATGAGCCTTGGCAAGGTCGACTACATAAATATAGTCGCGTATACATGTACCATCGGGAGTATCATAGTCATTACCGAAGATGGTCAACTCCTTGCGGATGCCCATGGCTGTCTGTGTGACGTAAGGAATGAGATTGTTGGGCACTCCGTTAGGAAGTTCGCCAATCTCTGCACTGGGGTGTGCACCTATAGGGTTGAAATATCTCAGCACGATACTCTTCACATTGGCTCCACTGTGGATATAGTCGGCAATAATCTGCTCGTTGATTTCCTTGGTGTTGCCATAAGGAGAAGTAGCCTTCTGGTGAGGAGCATCCTCGGTGACAGGCAGATTCTCTGGCTTGGGTTGTCCATATACCGTGCAGGAAGACGAGAAGATGATGCCCTTGACATGATACTGAGGCATAAGCTCAAGCAGATTGACGAGCGAAACCACATTGTTGCGATAATAGAGCAATGGTTTCTGCACACTCTCTCCTACTGCCTTGCTGGCAGCAAAGTGGATGATGCCTTGTATATCGGGATATTTCTGGAACACAGCCTCTGTGGCAGCCTTGTCGCGCAAGTCTACCTGCTCGAAAGCAGGACGCACACCTGTTATCTTCTCAATACCGTCCAGTACTTCTATCTTAGAATTGGACAGATTGTCTACTATCACTACGTTGTAGCCTGCCTGCTGCAACTCCACTGTGGTGTGGCTTCCGATAAAGCCTGTACCACCAGTCACCAAAATTGTTTGTTTCATCGCTATTGTTTTTTGCTGATTTTTTCAAAACATTTCTGAGGGCAAAAGTAATAAAAGATTTCGTAACAACCAAATTTTTATCGCATTTCAATGGATTTTTCATCATATTACACGATAAGCGTCACACGATTGAACGATAAACAACCCCACGAAGTACGTTTTGCTGCACTATTTTGGCACAAAGCGTGTCACTGTCTGCCACAGAGTTTCTCCATGACCAGAACACACTGGTTGTAATCGTTGAGGGCTGAGGCACGCTTGAGCCGCAGGTCGATGCTTTCCTGCAGGACATTCATGTATTCCAGATAGGAAATCTCACCCTGGCTGTATTCCAAGAGTCCCTGCTCTGCCATCTTGTCCGACCTCTCTCTGCCTTCCTCATTATAATAGGTGTATCTCACATAGGCTGCATTCATTCGGCTCAAAGCTGAGAGATATTCCTGCTGGCGAAGTTGTTCCTGTTCTTTTATCTCCAAGGCTATCATCTCGCGCTCCTTCCTGGCTGCCTTCACCTTGGCACGGGTGGCACCATAGAAGAGCGGGATGCCCACTCCCACCTCAAAGCCCATGAAGTTGCCTCCGTCAAAGCGGCTTCTGTCCTGGTCATAGGGATTCCAGGAACTGATGACGAGCTGGTTGCGCAATGAAAGACTGAGCGATGGGGCAAAACCATTCTTTGCCACACGTACAGCCTGTTCGGAAACTTTCAGACGGTCGGCTGAATATTGTCCGTCGGGGGTCTGACTATAGTTATAGGAGGCCTGCTTCCAGTCGAGCGGAAGCAACGAATCTTCCTTTGGCTCCACCGTCTCGACGCTTCCGACAAGACGTGAGAGCAAGAGCTGGACTGTCTCCAACTCGTTGTGAGCCGCCAACACTTCCATCTTGTTCTCGCGCTGCAGGCGTTCTGCCGAAAGCAGTTCCAACTGTCGGGTCTCTCCTGCCTTGTATCGCTTCTCTGCCAACGTGCGATACTGTGCCAGCAAACTGTCCTGACTCTCCAACACGCGAAGTTTTTCTGCCTGATAGACAGCCTGATAATAAGCTGCCTTCACATCATTCTCGAGCGACAGGCGAACCACAGCAGCCTTACTTCTCTCTGCTTGCGTCTCGGCCTTCAACTGTTTGTGGCGTGCTATATAATAAGTAGGAAACTCGATACTCTGCGACAGGGAAAGAGCATTGTCAGGACTGCCGCCCGATGTGGGATCTTGCGACAGCGAGAGTTCGGTCTTGTCTATCTCCCATGCCGTCCCCTGCAGAGCCTTGGCACGTTCTACTGATTTATTGGAAACCTGCATCTGCGGATTCTTCTCCAGAGCCATATTAATACATTCCTGCAGACTCACCTTTCGGGTCTGCGAAAGGACTGTCTGTGGCAGCAAAGCCAAACCACAGAGTCCTATTATCATCATATTCATTCGTTTCATATTTTTTATTTTTACTCAAGTTTCGCTGAGTTTAGAAGTTTTCACTCTTCATTTCATTAATTCTTCACTTCCCTTCGTAAACGTCTTATAGATGGCAGGCAGGACAAGGAGAGTGAGCAAAGTGGAGGTGATAAGTCCACCTATGACCACAGTAGCCAAAGGTCTCTGCACCTCAGCTCCATCACCATGCGAGAGCGCCATAGGCAGGAAACCCATGGAAGCCACCAGCGCCGTCATGAGTACAGGACGAAGACGGATCATACAACTGTCTATGATGCGCTTCTGAACATCGGTCACGCCCTCCCGTTGCATCTGATTCATCTGTCCGATAAGTACGATGCCGTTGAGCACAGACACGCCAAAGAGTGCTATAAAGCCTACTCCTGCCGAGATAGAGAAAGGCATGTCGCGCAACCACAGCGCCCACACACCACCAATGGCTGCAAAAGGAATGGCAGAGAAAACAAAGAGCGACTCGCGGACACTCTTCACCGTGGCATAGAGCAGCAAGAGAATGATGACAAGCGCCAAAGGTACAACTATCATCAGACGGTTGACGGCACTCTGCAGGTTCTTGAACTCTCCGCCATAGGTGTAATAATAACCGTCGGGCAACTGCAACTTGCTGTCGAGCAAGTGCTGAATCTCATCGACTGTACTCTGAACATCGCGTCCCTTCACATTGAATCCCACATAGATGCGACGGGCACCGTCCTCATGCGACACCTGGGCTGGGGCCGTTTCGTAGACGATATCAGCCAACTGGTTCAAAGGAACAGTCACAGCAGCCGGGCCTTCCTGTTGACCTGCACTCACGGGGATGGCAAGCGTCTGCAATGCCTCTATGGTGCGCACATCCTTGTCGAGTCGCAACACGATGTCAAACTTCCTCTCGCCCTCAAACACAACTCCTGCTGTTCCTCCGGCAAAAGCAATCTCAAGCACCTGGTTCACATCGTCCACGCTGACACCATACTCCGCCATGCGCTCATGGTTGCACCTCACCTGTATCTGAGGTAAGCCTGCCACCTGTTCCACCATGACTCCGCTCACACCTCTCACATAACTGATCATCTTGCCCACCTTCTCTGCCTGCTGGATAAGCGTGTTGAGGTCGTCGCCGAAAATCTTGATGGCCACATCTTGCTTGATACCCGTAAGCAGTTCATTGTTACGCATCTGTATGGGTTGTGAGAACTCAGCCTCCATACCGGGAATATTCTTTAGCGTAGCCTCCATCTTCTCCATCAGGTCGCTGGTGGTCGTTGCCGAAGTCCATTCTGCCTTGGGCTTCAGAGCCACCATGATGTCGGCACGCTCCACGGGCATCGGGTCGGTAGGAATCTCCGCACTACCGATTCGACTCACCACCTGCTTCACCTCGGGATATTCAGACTTCAGGAGTTTCTCTGCCTTGGTGCAGGTTTCCACCATCTGAGAGAGCGACGTACCCTGCGCCATACTCATCTCCACAGCAAAGTCACCCTCGTCGAGACTTGGAATAAACTCACCTCCCAAGAACTTGAGTCCCACCACACTCACGCAACAAAGTGCCACGGCAGCGGTAATCACATCCTTGCGACGGCGCAACACCCATTCCAACACAGGACGATACCAGGTCTGAAGCCGACTGATCATCCGGTCGGAGAAAGTAGCCTTCGTGTGTACCTTACGACTCAGGAACAGACTGCTCGCCATGGGCACATAGGTAAGCGAAAGGATGAAAGCACCCAAGATGGCAAAGAACACGGTGAACGCCATGGGACGGAACATCTTTCCCTCGATACCGACAAGCGTCATCAGCGGAATGTACACGATCATGATGATAATCTCACCAAAAGCTGCACTCTGTCTGATACGCGAGGCGGAATAATGCACCTCTGCATCCATCTCTGCATGGGTAAGGGCGAAACCACCTCCTGCCGTATGTCGGGCTATATAGGCAGCACGCACGCCAGGCTGCGAGAAATCGCCCCTGTTGATATGTGTCACCACAGCCTCGACGATGATAACCGCCGAATCGACTATCATTCCGAAGTCGATGGCTCCTAGACTCATCAGGTTGCCATCCACACCAAAGGCTTTCATCAGAGCAAAGGCAAAGAGCATACTCAGCGGAATGACACTCGCCACTACCAGACCGGCACGCCAGTTGCCCAAGAAGAGAACCAATACGAAGATAACAATGAGTCCGCCTGCTATCAGGTTATGGGCAATGGTTCCCTCCACTCGCTCCACCAAGTTGGTGCGGTCGATAAAGGGTTCTATCACCACACCTTCGGGCAGAGACTTCTGTATCTGATTGATACGCTCCTTCACGTTCTTGATAACCTGCTGGAAGTTCTCACCCTTCAGCATGATGGCGATACCTGCCACCACTTCACCCTCGCCGTTTCTTGTCACGGCTCCGAAACGGGTGGCGTGTCCTTCCTGCACCTTTGCCACATCCTTGATTCTGACAGGAGTTCCTTCTATTGTCTTGACGGTGATGTTGGCAATATCGTCGAACGATTTTACCACACCCAGTCCACGGATGTAATACTGATTGGAGTTCTGCTCGATATAGCTTCCGCCGGTATTGGCATTGTTGCGCTGCAGGGCATCAAACAGGTCGCTGATGGTAAGGCCGTTGGCATTCAACTGGTCTGTGTCTACAGCCACCTCATACTGCTTGACGTAGCCTCCCCATCCGCTAACCTCTGCCACACCTGGCGTTCCTGCCAACTGCTTGCGTACTATCCAGTCCTGAATGGTGCGCAACTGGGTGAGAGAATAGCGGTCCTCATAACCTTTCTCGGGTCGTACAGTATAGTGGAATATCTCACCCAAGCCTGTAGCTATAGGCCCTAATTCGGTATCGGCATTGGCAGGCAACTCCTTGGCAACAGCCTCGAGCACCTGACTGATTTGCGAACGCGCCCAATAGATATCGGCACCATCATCAAAGACAAGTGTCACTACCGACAAGCCGCTGCGCGAAATACTTCTGCGTTCTTCCTGACGGGGAATGTTGGCAAGCGCCATCTCTATCGGACTGGTTATATACTGTTCCACCTCCTTGGCTCCAAGCGAAGGGGCCTGCGTGATGACCTGCACCTGATTATTGGTAATATCGGGGGTAGAGTCGAAAGGAAGATGCACCAACGACCAGATGCCCCATACTGCCAAAACCACAGTCAGGATTCCGACCACCATCTTATGGTGTATCGAATATGTGATAAGTTTCTGAAACATAGTGATGTGTGTTTATTCTATCATACTTAGTGTTCATCACCATGCTCACCCGTCATCGAAGCCAGATAGAAAGCATTGTCGGTAACTATCTTCAGTCCTTCCTTGATATGCTTGCAGAGGGCTACCTCTGTATATCCATCCGTGCAGACACCTGTCGTCACCTCATGGCGCGAGAAACTGTACTCTCCGTTCTTTGGTTCATGATTGAGGGCAAAAACATACTGCTTGCCTTCTGCACTCACGATAGCTTTATTGGGCAGGGCAAAACACATCTGTCGCCCGGTGGCTATCTGTCCCGACACATACATGCCGTCAAAGAGTTTGGCGCCTGGTGCCGCATCGAGTTTTACATGCACCGCCACACTCTTCGTGCCCTTGTTGAAGCTTTCGTTCATGCCGTATACCTTGCCTGTCAACTTCACTCCTGGCTGATTGGTAAGGGAAAGGAACACGCGGTTGCCATTCTTTATCTTGCCCAGGTCTTTCTCAAATACGTTGAGGTCGCATTCCACAGCCTTGTTGTTGCTGATCTTCATCAGAGGAGTCTGCATGTCGGCATAACTTCCCAACGAGGCTGTCAGCTCACTCACCGTACCGCTCACCGGAGCACGCAAGGGGAAGACAGTAGTGAAATGGCCCTTGGCTACCGATGCTGCAGAAATGCCAATCTGCTGCAACTGACGGGCAATACCCACCATACTGGCACGAGCCACTTGATAATCTTTCCGTGCCATCTGCATATTCTTCTTCACCCCAGCGCCATTGGAAGCCAACAACTTCTGGCGTTCCATCTCCTGTCGGGCAGACTCACACTCCTGATAAGTGGTAAAGTATTCCCGCTGCAAAGAAAGAACATCAGTATTCTCTATCGCAGCAACAATCTGGCCTTTAACGACTTGCTGTCCTTCCTTCACGTAAACATTCTTCACCACGCCACCCATCAGTGAGGTAACCATTCCGATGTTTTGAGCACGAAGCACCAGGGCTCCATTGACCTGTATCGTGGCATCAAGCTCTCGTGTTTCCACATTCCCCCACTTCAGGTCGACGGCCTTGATCTGTTTCTCGTTCAACAGGATATTTTCCACATCCACATGTTCCTCATGTTCATGCTCGTCGGCATGTGGATTCTCTACTTGCGACTTCTGCCATAGGGTGAAGCACAAGATGGCGACAGCGGTTGCTGCCACTACTATCAAAATTCTTTTTATCATTTCTCTTGATTGTTAATTATTGAACTTTAATATGCCCTTGCATGCAGCAAAGACATCAACACAAGCCCCTATCATACCTTTACTTCAAACTGCAAAGGGCAACATGGGTCTGTATATAAAAAACAATTAAGAGAACAAGGGAGGTCCGCGCCTGCTAAAAGCAGAACACGATTCTTCGGACAAAGGCAAGGTGAGAGCCTGCCACTCTGTTGCCACACAGGCAGAAAGACAGAAGAAACGCGCTTCTGCAGGAAGAACAAAGACCTGCAGATGATGGGCATCAAGAAGCTTTTTGACGGCAGACTTCACCACCCGGTTCTTGACTATGAAATGATGCATCTGCTTCACCTGGCAGCCTTCGTGCTCAGTATCATGATGCTCAGTATGCTCATCATTCAGACTTCCGTCCTGACTACACACCTCCACAACCATACAGATACGCTCATAATGATGATGATGAAGCATCACCGTCGAGAGAAGCATACCCATCGTGGCAATCCAAATGGAGAATATGTATAGTCGTCGTTTCATAATCTTAATGCATAGATTTTGCAAAGATAAATGAAATATCCGATTTGACGAAGATAAAAACATTTTTTATGGCAAAACGAGTTTGTTTTTATTGATTTTCTACCATTTATTTGGTTATTTGGCAAGAATATTGTACTTTTGCCAGACAATTTAAACCCATTTTAAAAAAGGAATTCATTCATGAACAGAACGATTATTACAGTGGTAGGTAAGGATACAGTAGGTATCATTGCCAAAGTGTGTACTTATCTTGCAGAAAACGACATCAACATTCTCGACATCTCACAGACCATCGTGCAGGATTATTTCAACATGATGATGATTGTCGATATGACTAAAATGAAGAAATCTTTCGAAGACATTGCCGACGAACTCAAAAAGATTGGCGAAGACATGGGCGTTCAGGTGAAATGCCAGCGCGAGGAAATCTTCGACATGATGCACAGAATCTAATTGCTATCTAAGTCTGCCGATGCTAAGCGGTAAGACGACAGACTATTCTGTGAAGAAAAGACTTTTCTTCGTCAAAGGAAAATTTAATGTATCTAAGTGAAATAAGACTATAATAAGATGATCAATATTTCTGAGGTTATTGAAACCAACAAGATGATAGAGAAGGAAAATCTCGACGTGCGCACCATCACAATGGGTATCAACCTGTTGGACTGTGCTGCGACTGAGGTGGACGTACTCTGCGACAACATATACAAGAAGATTACCCGACTGGCCAAGAACTTGGTGAAGACGGGCGAGGATATTTCCAAGGAGTTTGGTGTGCCTATCGTCAACAAGCGCATCTCTGTTACTCCTATTGCCCTGGTGGGTGGCTCTGCCTGCAAGACAACAGACGACTACGTGAAGATTGCCAAGACTTTGGACAAGTGTGCCAAAGAGTTGGGTGTCAACTTCCTGGGTGGTTACTCTGCCATCGTTTCCAAGGGAATGAGCAAGAGCGATGAACTCTTGATACGCTCTATTCCTCAGGCTTTGGCGCAGACCGATTTTGTATGCAGTTCTATCAATGTGGGCTCTACCAAGACCGGTATTAATATGGATGCGGTTCGCCTGATGGGTGAAATCGTAAAGGATACTGCCGAGAATACCAAGGAAAAGGGTTCTTTGGGTTGTGCCAAACTCGTTGTACTCTGCAATGCTCCAGACGACAACCCCTTTATGGCTGGTGCCTTCCACGGCGTGAGCGAGGCTGATGCTGTAGTAAGCGTGGGAGTCAGCGGACCTGGTGTAGTGAAATATGCCTTGGAGAGTGTTCGTGGTGAGAGTTTCGAGGTGCTTTGCGAAACCATCAAGCGCACTGCCTTCAAGATTACACGTGTAGGACAATTAGTAGCCAAAGAGGCTTCTCATCGACTGGGTGTTCCTTTCGGCATCATCGACCTCTCATTGGCTCCTACTCCTGCCATTGGCGACAGCGTGGCAGATATTCTGAAGGAGATTGGTCTTGAGCATCCTGGTGCTCCTGGCACTACTGCTGCTCTTGCCCTGCTCAACGACCAGGTGAAGAAGGGCGGCATCATGGCATCTTCGTACGTAGGCGGTCTGAGCGGTGCCTTTATCCCTGTCAGCGAGGATCAGGGTATGATCGATGCTGTAGAGGCTGGTGCCCTTACCATCGAGAAACTGGAGGCGATGACTTGTGTCTGCTCTGTGGGTCTTGACATGATAGCTATTCCTGGCGACACGCCTGCTACAACGATTTCAGGAATTATCGCCGACGAGGCTGCCATCGGTATGATCAACCAGAAGACTACTGCCGTACGTGTCATTCCTGTCATAGGAATGAAGGTGGGCGACTGTGTTGACTTTGGTGGTTTGTTAGGTCATGCACCTATCATGCCTGTCAACTCGTTCAGCTGTTCTGCATTCGTCAATCGTGTCGGACGCATTCCTGCACCTATCCACAGTTTCAAGAACTAAAGACAAGGAGTAATAGAAGTCAAAGGAGTTAACTCCTTAACTCCTTTGACTTCTAAGAAATCTCCTTTAACTTTCTACTTTTACCATTACTTCGCCATATCCTAACAAGCGGTCGGTACGGTCGCCTACACCTTTATAATATACTAACACCTGATACTTGTTTCTCGTTTGATAGAAACTGCCCTCAGTGGTTACGGGTTTTGTAGTACCATCGGCATTCACCACCACATAGCGATAACTGTAGTAGCCCTGCTTCAACAGGACGGCACCCTCGTATGCCTTAGCTGCTTCGTTGTATTCCATTAGGTAAGGAGGCAGAAAACTGTCCTGAGTCCAAGCTCCGTTCAGATACACATCACCCTGCTGACGAGGCGCCTGCAACAAGAAGTGCACCCAGGCGTAATCCGAAGTAAAAGTGTTGTCAATGTTGTCGCTGTTGCGAATATAGAAAGCTCCGTTCGCCGATTCGTCGTATACATAGTTGGGACGCGGCAGGTCTGCCATCACATAGGCATGTGCCTCGCTTCCGTCCCAGAAGATGCTGTCGAGCCCCATGGTGGTATGACTGAGGTCCAGCATCTCGAACTTGTGATACTCGTTGCCACCGTCGAATATCAACTGTCGGCAATGCTTCCAACTCTGCCCTTCGGTATTCACATACTCCGCACGCGGTGCTGTCACAGCATTATCCCATCTGCCGTTCTGCAGTACGATGGTCTTCAGCTGTCGGGCAGGATCGGTCACTCTCACCTCACCATAGTCTATCGCCATCGCCACCTGCTGATGACTGTGATAAATATCAATATCTGTGTTTCCCGTCACCGACATGGAAACCTTCATCTGTGGGTCCACCAACATAAAGCAGGCAGTGAAAACAGGATGGCTGTCATCATCATCGGAAAAGACCGACAACTTGTAGTTGCCGCTCATCGTCAGCCGGCAATGCTCGTTGGGAATGGTAAGACTGTAGTGCGTATAGAGATGATTGGTGTTGAGCGACTGTTCGTAGTTGTCGATGGTTAGTTCGCCATTGAATCCCTGTAGGAAATCGCTGGTAAAGATCTCACGCGACTCCAACCAGTCGGCTTCACAATGTTCTATCTTGTAGGAATAACGTTCATAGTCGTGGGTCATGTCATCGAAATCGATGTGCACAGGCTCGCCAAGCTGGGCAACGGGCATTTCCTGCCATCGCTGTCCTGCCACTACCTGCAGACTGGCAATACGCTGATTATAAATCACATGACGCTGTGCCACGACTGGCATAGCTATCACACCTGCCACCCATAGCCACACCATACGGCACAAGAGGCTGAAAAGATTTTTATGCTTCATAGGCGCAAAGATAAGCAAAAGTTTTCAACCAGCCATACACAAGCCATAAAAACATCTGATTTTTTATGGCCAACAATGCCCGCAACTCAAAGAAAATATGTATCTTTGCAATATCTTTGCAAAGTCAACAAAAATATCTATGCAACACATCGATTATCTCAACCTCAAGGACATCAACAGTCCTTTACAACAAGACATCCTTGATGCCATCCATCAGGTGGTGGAGAGCGGATGGTATCTGCAGGGCAAAGCCAACCAGCAGTTTGCTGAGGCTTACGCCCAGTATATCGGCACGCAGTACTGCATACCGTGCGGAAACGGACTGGATGCTCTGAAACTGATGCTCAGAGGCGAAATGGAACTGGGCCGACTGCATGAGGGCGACGAGATCATCGTACCTGCCAACACCTATATCGCCACCATTCTTGCCATCACAGAATGCCGGTTGAAACCCATACTCGTAGAACCAAGATGGGAGACCTTACAGATCGATGACCGTCAGCTCCATCAGGTTCTTACACCTCGCACCAAGGCGGTAATGACAGTCCATCTGTACGGCAGATGTGCCATGACCGAGGCGATAGAGCGTTTCTGTCAGCAGCATAACCTGTTGCTCTTCGAGGACAACGCACAGGCGCATGGATGCATGTATGGCAACAGAAAGACAGGTTCTTTAGGCAATGCGGCAGCCCACAGTTTCTATCCAGGCAAGAACCTTGGTGCCTTGGGCGATGCAGGAGCTGTGACTACCGACGACCATGAGTTGGCTGAGGTTGTGAGAGCCTTGGGCAACTATGGCAGCAGCCGTAAATATGTCTTTCCATACGTGGGCACCAACTCGCGCATGGACGAGATGCAGGCTGCCGTCCTTACGGCAAAGCTTCGCCACCTCGACTTACTCAACGAGGCTCGCCGCCAACGTGCCAAAGAGTATCTCTCGCTCATCAACAATCCCAAGGTCAAGGTTCCCCATCAGATGTATGACGACTGGAGTCGAAACGTGGTTCACATCTTCCCCGTCTTCTGCGAGAAGCGCGACGAACTGCAGACTTACCTAAGCAAGCATGGCATAGGTACGATGATTCATTACCCCATCCCGCCCCATCAGCAAGCCTGCTACAAAACATGGAACAAGCTTTCCCTGCCCATCACCGAACGCATCCACCAACAGGAACTCAGTCTGCCCTGCCATCAGATGATGACTTCGGAAGAGACTAAGTATATAGCGGAAACTATCAACAGTTTTCAATAAAGCTACCTCTTTTTTATTATTACCGAACTGAGCCCACTTGAAAAAGTCGAAAATCGCATTTTATGTCTTTGTAACTTATCAATAATCAATAGCCGATTTTCGTAAAAATGACTTTTTAAAGTGGACTCATTACTTAACTATCGTAAGTATGTTAAGTAACCAAGCAAACAAAAGAATAATTATACAGCATATTTATTCAATAATTGCCCCAAAACCATGGACTAACTGGAAAAAAGAATCTACCCAACTGAGAAAAAAAAATTTCCTAACTGGGAAATATTTTTTTCAAAGTTAAGTAACGCCTATAGATGAAAAATTATACAGAAGGATTCTGACTATATTTTTTGGCTTACAAGCATAGAGAAACACGGAATGATAGAAAATAGAAACAAAAACTACGCAGACCTGTGTGATTGAAAGACTCCTCTTCTCACCCGACTCACGTACATTACGTAATCGTTTTAGTAAAATAAACCTAATAATTACGTATTTTTTTGGTGGATTGCAAAAAAATAATGTATATTTGCAAGTCGAATAAGCAAATCTTAAAAAACTAAATTACAATTATGAAACAATTTATGGATGAAAACTTCCTGCTCGACACCAAAACTGCGCAGGATTTGTATCACAATCATGCGGCTAAAATGCCTATCATCGACTATCACTGTCACCTCATCCCTGAGATGGTTGCCAATGATCATCAGTTCAAGAGCATCACAGAGCTTTGGTTGGGCGGCGACCACTACAAGTGGCGTGCCATGCGTACCAATGGTGTAGATGAGCGTTTCTGCACAGGTACTGATACAAGCGACTGGGAGAAGTTTGAGAAGTGGGCAGAGACAGTACCTTATACATTCCGTAATCCTTTGTACCACTGGACACACCTTGAGCTCAAGACAGCTTTCGGTATCGACAAACAGTTGAGCCCTAAGACAGCACGCGAAATCTACGACGAGTGTAACGAGAAGTTGCAGCAGCCAGAGTATACAGCACGTGGATTTATGCGCCGCTACCATGTAGAGTGCGTATGTACTACAGACGATCCAATTGATGACTTGCGTTATCACAAGCAGACTCGCGAGAGCGGTTTCGAGATCAAGATGATTCCTGCATGGCGTCCTGACAAGGCCATGAACATCGAAAAGCCAGACTACGCTGAGTACATGAACAAGTTGGGCGAGGTAGCAGGTGTTACCGTTACTACCTTCCAGGATATGGTTGATGCCCTGCAGAAGCGTCACGACTTCTTCACCGAGAATGGCTGCAAGTTGAGCGACCATGGTATCGAGGAGTTCTACGATGAGCCATATACAGACTCTCAGATTGAGACCATCTTCGCCAAGGCTATGCGCGGTCAGCAGCTTTCTGCTATCGAGATTCGCCAGTACAAGCACGCCTTCCTGAAGGTATGTGCCGAGATGGATTATGCTGCCGACTGGACACAGCAGTACCACTATGGTGCTATCCGCGACAACAATACATTGATGTACAACAAGCTGGGTGCTGATACCGGTTTCGACTCTATCGGTGAGTTCACTACAGCCAAGGCTATGAGCCACTTCCTCAACGAGTTGAACATGGAAGGCAAGCTCACACGTACTATCCTCTATACACTGAACCCATGTGCCAACGAGGTGATTGCCACAATGCTTGGCAACTTCCAGGACGGTTCTTGCCCAGGCAAGATTCAGTTTGGTTCAGGTTGGTGGTTCAACGATCAGCTCGATGGTATGACACGCCAGATGAACGCCCTCTCTGTTCTCGGCCTGTTGAGCCGATTCGTAGGTATGCTGACCGACTCTCGCTCTTTCCTGAGCTATCCACGTCACGAGTACTTCCGTCGTTTGCTCTGCAACCTGCTTGGCAACGATGTTGAGAAGGGTTTGCTGCCTAACGATATGGAGAGCCTCTCACGCATGGTAGAGGATATCTCTTACAACAACGCACGCAACTACTTCAAGTTCTATTAATAAAGTAGTAACCCTACTAAAAAAGCATGATGCCTGCCTCGTTTGTCGAGACAGGCATCATTTTTTTTATCCTCTTATGATAACAGGGTACCGCAAATGGAGGTGTTAAAGAAATTAGAGAAGTTATAGAAGTTAAAGAAGTTAAAGCCATATGCTTTACAGCTAAATATACATCCCTTAAAGGCTGTTGGCTTTAACTTCTAACGACCAAAGGGAGTGATAACTTCTTTAACTTCTCTAACTTCTCTAACTTCTCTAACTTCTCTACCTAAACAATAATTCTGGTCTTGTGATAGTTTTCGCGGAACTCAGTAGGCGAGCAGCCTTTCTTCTTCTTGAAAATACGGTTGAAATTGCTGAGATTGTTGAAACCGCAATCGAAGCCAATCTCACTGATCGACTTGGCAGTATCAACCAGCATACGGGCAGCATAACCCAGACGAAGGTCGATGATATACTCGCTGATGTTACGCCCTGTATGCAGCTTGAAGAACCGACTGAAAGCGCTTGGACTCATACCAGCCAAATCGGCGAGCATCGGCAAGCGCAGGTCGTCCATATAGTTCTTGGATATATAGTTCTTTACCTTCAGGATGCGACGGCTGTCGTCCTCTACCTTGACCTTGGCATAGCTGCTGGAAGCCAACGTACGTGCATTGTCACAACGTGACAGTTCATAGAGAATGGTAAGAAACTGCTGCACGGCATAAAATCCATCCTTAATGCTGCTGAGAGTGTCGAGAAGACTGTAAACCTTCATAATAGCCTTCATGGGGAACACCAAACCCTTGCGTGCCTCCTGCATCATACGGGTAATGCTGGAGTAAGGATTGCGGCCAAAGAGGGTCTCATCGCCCATACTGAAATCGAACTGTATGGTTATCTCGCGAATATCCTCGCTCTTGCACTCATTCTGCTCCCATACATGTTCCAGTTCGGCAGAGGTGATAAGACAAAGGTCATACTCGCCTATTACCTCCTGCGAGTCGCCTACGATACGGCGCACTCCCTGAGCATTCTCCACAAAGTTGAGCTCAAAAACTGAATGATTATGAATGGGATAAGTAAACTCCATCTTGTGCCTGTCGGCAATGTAGAGGACATCCTTACCCATCAAAGGCGTGATTTCATGAATGATTCTTCTTTCTTCTGACATATTTTAAATAATAGATTTGGATTTAAGTGCGGTAAAGTAGGAAAAAGTACGAGTCTGATATTGTGAGAAGCTCCATCATGCGGCCATTCACAACATCAGACCCGCGTTTTGAGAATATCTCATCGCTTAAATGCGAAGGTCTTTCAATATGTCACTCATCTTCTGCTTGGTAGCAATACGGGTAGGAACCAACGGCAGGCGCAGTTCGTTCTCGATAAAGCCCATATCATTGAGCAGCGCCTTTACACCGGCAGGGTTGCCATCCACAAAGAGAAGACTGTACAACTCGGTAAAGGCATGATGAATCTTGCGCGCTGGCTCATACTCGCCACGGAACTCGAGCCGTATCATACGGCTGAAGGCCTTGGGCAGCGCATTACCGATAACCGAGATAACACCTGCAGCACCGCTTGCCACCATAGAGAAGGTAAGTGCATCATCGCCACTGATGACATCAAAGTTATCAGGCTTGTTCTTGATAATCTCATCCACCTGCTCCAAACTTCCACTGGCCTCCTTGATGGCTACTACGTTGGGGAAGTCACGGGCGATGCGACAGGTTGTCTCCGGCTTCATATTGATGCCTGTGCGACCAGGCACATTATAAAGAACGATAGGCAATGGACTAACCTGCGCAATAGCCTTGAAATGCTGATAGAGTCCTTCCTGAGAAGGCTTGTTGTAATAAGGACAAATGCTCAAGATACCATCAATACCACTCCAGTCAGTAGACTTGATTTCTTCCACCACGGCTGCAGTATTGTTGCCACCGCAATATTTCAATATCTTAACTCGTCCATGGTTCACCTCTTTCACCAACTCGGTAATCTTATTTTTCTCATCCTGGGTGAGACAAGGAGCCTCACCTGTAGTTGCAAGGATACAGAGGAAGTCTGCACCATTGTCTATTTGAAACTCAACCAGTTTCTTCAGCGACTGATAGTCAACTGTTCCGTCGGTCTTGAATGGGGTAATCAGGGCTATACCTAAGCCTTTGAATATATTCTGTGCCATAATCTATTAATACAAAATCGTTGGCAAAAATACAATTTAATTGTCAATTTGCAAAACAAATTTGTGTTTTTCTTTCAAGATTATATCATTTTGCAAAATAATCGGTACTATTTTCGCATATTTCGTAGTTTTTTATTAATTTTGCAGCCGATTGAAGCAAAAAATGCATGTGAGAATTCAAGGGCAGTAAAATGAGATACTTTATTTTCTTCGGTTACGACGGAACCAATTATCATGGTTGGCAGATCCAACCCAACGCCAACTCTGTACAGCAGGAGTTGCAAAAAGCTCTGTCTACTCTTTTACGACGCGACATGGAGGTTGTGGGTGCAGGACGAACAGACACGGGAGTACACGCCAGAAAGATGGCTGCCCACTTCGACTGGGAAGGCGAAGAACTTGACACCCCACAGCTCACCTATCGTCTGAACCGCATTCTGCCAAGAGATATTGCCGTAAAAGACATCAAACGGGTAGCCGACGACATGCATGCGCGCTTCTCTGCCTCCTCGCGTACCTATCATTATTATATACATACGTGCAAGGATCCCTTCGAGCGCCACTACTCGTTGCAGATGAACTTTCCGCTCGACTTCGACAGGATGAACCAGGCGGCACGCCACTTTCTGCACCACAAAGACTATGCTGCCTTCTGCAAGGCGGGTGGCGACAACAAGACAACCCTCTGCGAGGTGACACAAGCCCAATGGGTACAGACCTCACCCTCTACCTGGTATTTTGAGATAACCGCCAACCGCTTTCTCCGCAACATGGTGCGTGCAGTAGTGGGTACGCTGATTGATGTGGGAAGAGGGAAAATAAGCGAAAGTCAGTTTCTCGACATCCTGCACAACGGAACCCGCAGCGATGCAGGCGAGAGTATGCCAGGACACGCCCTCTTCTTGGAGGAGGTGAGATACGACTTGTAAAGACAAAAGGGTAAAAAGAATTCATGATATAATATGTGGTTAATTTTAGCATTTCTCTCAGCCACCTTGCTGGGATTTTATGACGCCTTCAAGAAAAAGGCTCTTTCAGGTAACGCAGTTATTCCGGTACTGTTTCTCAACACGCTCTTCTCGTCGCTCATCTTCATTCCTTTTATCGTGACGAGCTATACGACGAATGCACTCGACGGAACAATCTTCCATGTCGCCTCTGGCGGATGGGAAGTACACAAATACATCATTCTGAAAAGCTTTATCGTGCTGAGCAGCTGGACTTTCGGCTACTTCGGTATGAAGCATCTGCCCCTTACCATTGTGGGACCTATCAACGCCACACGTCCTGTGATGACACTCGTGGGAGCCATGCTTGTATATGGCGAGGTACTCAACCTGTACCAATGGATAGGTGTCATCTTAGCAGTAGTTTCATTCCTCATGCTGTCGAAAAGCGGAAAAAAGGAAGGTATCGACTTCAAGCACGACAAATGGATATACTTTATCGTCCTGGCTGCCGTATTGGGAGCCATCAGCGGACTGTATGACAAATACCTCATGGCTCCGCCCGAGAACGGAGGTGTGGGACTTGACCGCATGATTGTGCAGAGCTGGTACAACATCTACCAGTTAGTCATGATGGGATTCATGATGATGATTCTATGGTGGCCGGCACGCCACAAGACAACCCCTTTCCGCTGGCACTGGTCCATCATCTTTATCAGCATCTTCCTGAGTGCTGCCGACTTCGTGTACTTCTATGCGCTGAGTCTGCCGGGAGCCATGATCAGCATCGTGAGCATGGTGAGACGAGGAAGCGTCATCGTAAGCTTCCTCTTCGGAGCTGCCCTCTTCCACGAGAAAAACCTCAAGGCCAAGTTTGTCGACCTGTTGTTGGTGCTCATCGGTATGCTCTTCTTATACTTCGGAAGTAAGTAGTTGTAGTAAAAGGAAAAAACGAAGCCGGCTTCGTTGACCATCGCAAGCAGCTTCGTTGACTATCGCAAGCTACTTCGTTGGCGAACGAAGCCGGCTTCGTTTTTTCAGCTTGTCAGGAAATAAATGCCGGCCAAGATGGCAAGCACGATGACAGTTACTACTGTCTTGAACAAGCAGGTAGCAACTTTCTTCACTATCAGGAAGCCCACAATCAGCACGATGAGAGCAAAAACGTAATATTCAAAATGATTCATGTCTTTTCTTTAGATGTTATGATTTCAAAGCTCGGCGAAATTCTGGTGGGATAGGAGTTTCAAACTCCATGGGCTGATGCGTAACGGGATGATAGAAGCAAAGCACATAGGCATGAAGACACAAGCGATGACAAGGATCATCTCCATTTCCATATTTGATATCGCCACATACAGGATGTCCCATATCGGCAGTATGAACACGTATCTGGTTCTTACGCCCCGTCTCCAATTTAAATTCTACAAGAGAATAATCAGTTGAGCGCTGAAGCGTATGATAGTGAGTGACAGCATATTTGCCGCCATTGTCCGTATCACTGCTATAAGTAATATATGCCTTATTGTCCTTCAGCCAGTTGGCTATAGTTCCTTCATCTTCCTCCATCTCGCCCGACACCAAAGCCACATAGCGGCGGTCGTATACGTTGTGATGCCAGTCATCCTCCAAGGCAAGTTCGGTCTGCTTGTCCTTGGCATAAATCATCAATCCGCTGGTATCACGGTCGAGTCGATGCACCACATGAGCCTGACAGTTCTGACGGGTTTTGTGGAAGTAGTCGTCGAGCACGGTCTTCACATTGAGCGATGAATGTCCTGCCGCCATACTCAGTATGCCGATCTGCTTTTCCACCACCACCAAATACCGGTCTTCGTAAACAATCTTGAGATACTTGCTCTTGAAGGTTTCCTGGTTCTTCTTCGACTTGCTGACGGCAATCTTCATGCCGGGTCTCAGAGGATAGTCGAACTTGGTGATCGTCTTGCCGTCCACACGGATGCCACGGCCTTGCAGTATCTGCTTGATTTTGGTCTTGCTCGAACTCTTGACGTTTTCCAACAGCCATTCCAACAGAGGCGCAGGCTTGCTGACCACATAATGGTCATACTCATTGGGGACTCCAAACCCTCCCCTGTCAGCGCGCTTCTGCCACTTATTGTTTTCTTGTCGCATATCAGTTGTAAATCGTTTTTGGTCTACAAATTTATGCCTTTTTGTTCGATTGACAAAAAATATCTATGTTTTTAACTAAATATTAAGTCCTTTTCATCACTAAATTTCTGATTTACAAATATTTTTTGTACCTTTGCATCCAAATTTGAAAATAACATACAATAAACTTTTAAGTTAATGATAACTGTAACCAATTTAGCGATACAATTTGGAAAGAGAGTCCTCTATAAGGACGTAAACCTCAAGTTCACTCACGGTAACATTTATGGTATTATTGGTGCCAACGGTGCCGGTAAGTCAACCTTCCTTCGCGCCATCAGCGGAGATCTGGAGCCCAACAAGGGAAGCGTGGAATTAGGACCAGGCGAGCGCCTCTCGGTATTGGAGCAGGACCACTTCAAATATGATGAGTTCCGCGTCATGGACACCGTTCTGATGGGTCACCAGCCTCTTTGGGAAAACATGAAGGAGCGCGAGCGCCTCTACTCTAAGGAAGAGATGACCGAGGAAGACGGCAACCGTGCTGCCGACTTGGAGTTGAAGTTTGCCGAGATGAACGGATGGGAGGCTGAGAGCAATGCTGCCCAGCTGCTTCAGAACCTTGGTGTACAGGAAGACAAGCACAACAAGCTCGTAGGCGAGCTTTCAAATACAGAGAAGGTACGTGTCATGCTGGCAAAAGCCCTCTTCGGAAACCCAGACAACCTGTTGCTCGATGAGCCTACCAATGACCTCGACCTCGACACCGTGGAATGGTTGGAGGAATATCTGAGCAACGTGGAGCAAACCGTATTGGTGGTTTCTCACGACCGTCACTTCCTCGATGCTGTGAGCACACAGACCGTAGATATCGACTTCGGCAAGATAACCATGTTTGCCGGAAACTACTCTTTCTGGTACGAGAGTTCACAGTTGGCTCTGCGCCAGGCTCAGAACCAGAAGATGAAGGCTGAGGAAAAGAAAAAGCAGTTGGAAGAGTTCATCCGCCGATTCTCTGCCAACGTGGCTAAGAGTAAGCAGACCACATCCCGCAAGAAGATGCTCGAGAAGCTCAACGTCGAGGAGATTCGTCCTTCAAGCCGTAAGTACCCAGGCATCATCTTCCAGATGGACCGCGAGCCTGGCAACCAGATTCTTGAGGTGGAAGGTTTGAAAGCTGTCGACGAGGATGGAACAGTTCTCTTCGACAACGTAAACTTCAACATCGAGAAAGACGAGAAGGTGGTATTCCTCTCTCATAACCCCAAGGCCATGACCGCCCTCTTCGAAATCATCAATGGCAACAGAAAGGCTGACGCAGGAGAATACAAGTGGGGCGTAACCATCACAACAGCCTATCTCCCACTCGACAACACCGAATTCTTCCAGAGCGACAAGAACCTGGTAGACTGGCTCAGCCAGTACGGTCCGGGCAACGAGGTGGCCATGAAGGGTTACTTAGGTCGTATGCTCTTCAGCGGTGAGGAGGTTTTGAAGAAGGTAAACGTGCTCTCGGGAGGCGAGAAGATGAGATGTATGATAGCTCGTATGCAGCTGCAGAACGCCAACTGTCTGATTCTCGACACACCTACCAACCATCTGGACCTGGAAAGCATTCAGGCTTTCAACAACAACCTGATAGGCTTCAAGGGAAATGTGCTATTCGCCAGCCACGACCACGAGTTCATCAACACGGTAGCCAACCGCATCATCGAGCTGACCCCATCGGGCACCATCGACAAGCTCATGTCGTACGATGAGTACATCTACGACGAGGCTATCAAGGAGCAGAAAGCCAAGATGTACAACGTATAAGAAACAACATGCCAACCCCACCATTTCGAAAGGAACAAGTAGGTTGGCATGTTTTTTGCAACACACGCCACAAAACGTGTTAAACAAAAAAACAACATTCATTATGTCTAAAGAAAAAGAAATCAAGATAGAAGATTCCAACGCCAACGAGAAGGTTGACGAGCAGCAGACAGAAAAGCAGGCAGAACAGGCTCAGACTGACAACCTGTCAGCCGATGACGGTAAAGAGAAAGAAACCGAAGAACTTGATCCTCTCGCCAAGGCAGAACAGGAAGTAGAATCACTCAAAAAACAGTTGCTCTACAAGACTGCCGAATTTGAAAACTACCGCAAGCGCACCCTGAAGGAGAAAGCAGACCTCATCCTCAATGGCGGTGAGAAGACAATCGCTGCCATCCTGCCTATCCTGGACGACTTTGAACGTGCCATCGCCGACAAGAGCGAGGATCCTAAAGTCATCAAGGAAGGTGTACAGATGATTTTCAATAAATTCAGCAAAGCCCTCGAAAGCCTTGGTGTCAAGAAGATCGAGACACAGGACAAAGATTTCGATGTAGACTATCACGAGGCTGTTGCCATGGTGCCCGGTATGGGCGATGACAAGAAAGGAAAGGTTATAGACTGCATCCAGACCGGCTACACACTCAACGACAAAGTAATACGCCACGCTAAAGTTGCCGTAGGACAATAGAACAAGAATAAATAAAACATAAAGAATTCAACATTAGCAAATGGCTAAGAGAGACTATTACGAGGTGCTTGGCGTCGACAAGTCGGCATCCGACGATGAAATCAAGAAGGCTTACCGAAAGATAGCCATCAAATATCACCCTGACCGCAATCCTAACAATAAGGAGGCAGAGGAAAAGTTCAAGGAAGCCGCCGAGGCTTACGACGTACTGCGCGACCCTCAAAAGAGACAGCAGTATGACCAGTTTGGATTCAATGGTCCACAAGGTGGATTCGGAGGATTCGGAGGCGGCGCAGGCATGAACATGGACGACATCTTCTCTATGTTCGGCGATATCTTTGGCGGACATGGAGGCGGAGGCTTCGGCTTCGGAGGCAGCGCACAGCCACAAATGCACCAGGGAAGCGACCTGAGAATCAAGGTAAAACTCAATTTGAAGGAAGTTGCCAACGGTGTCACCAAAAAGTTTAAAGTTCATAAAGACCTGAAGTGCCCCGACTGTCAGGGTACAGGAAGTGAAGGTGGAGCCAAGCCCGAAACTTGCAACACTTGTCATGGAACAGGCTATACCATCAAGAGCGTTCGCTCCATCTTTGGCATGATGCAGACTCAAGCCGCCTGCCCTACCTGTCACGGAGAAGGCACTGTTATCAAGAACAAGTGTAAGACCTGTGGCGGCGATGGTGTTGTAAAAGGCGACGAGGTAGTGGAAATCAACATTCCTGCCGGAGTTCAGGACGGAATGGTACTCACCGTAGCAGGAAAGGGAAATGCCGGAAAACGTAACGGATACCCCGGAGATATACAGGTCCTCATCAGCGAGGAAAGCAACGACACCTTCGAGCGCGACGGACAGAACCTCTACTACAACCTGGTTCTCGATTTTGCCACTGCTACTTTGGGAGGCGAGGTAGATGTTCCTACCATAGAGGGCAAGACCACTGTCAAGATTGAGCCTGGCACACAGCCTGGCAAGCAGATTCGCCTGCGCGGAAAAGGGCTGCCAGCCGTAAAAGGCTACGGATATGGCAAGGGAGACATCATCTGCAACGTAACCGTCTATGTCCCCAAGACACTTACCAAGGAAGAGAAAGAACTGATTAAGAAACTGAAGGACAGCGAGAACTTCAAGGCAGACAATGCTACGAAGAAGACGCTCTTCGACAGTTTGAAAAATCTGTTCAAGTAATTTTTCAAAATAAAACTAAGAGCAATCCTCTTCTCCAAAACAAGAAGAACAGGATTGCTCTTTATCATTAATGAAGACACACACCTATTATATATACACATATATGAACTACAAAGAAACGACAGAATATCTGTTTACGAGAACTCCCGTTTTCGAAAAGGTAGGCGCCACAGCATACAAACCCGGACTGCAAACCACACATGCCCTGGATGAGCACTTCGGTCATCCCCATCAGTATTTCAAAACCATCCATGTGGCAGGAACCAACGGCAAAGGCTCCTGCTCACACACCATTGCTGCCATCCTTCAGGCACAAGGATACAAAGTAGGACTCTACACCTCGCCACACCTGGTAGATTTTCGCGAGAGAATACGCATCAACGGCGAATGCATTCCCGAACAATATGTGGTAGACTTTGTAGAAGAGGAACGTTCCTTCTTCGAGCCCTTGCATCCATCCTTCTTTGAACTAACCACAGCCCTGGCTTTCAAGTATTTCAAAGAACAACAGGTAGACTATGCCGTCATAGAAGTGGGATTGGGAGGACGCCTCGACTGTACAAACATCATCACCCCCATCCTGTCCATCATCACAAACATCAGCTACGACCACACCCAACTACTTGGCGACACCCTTGAGAAAATAGCTTTTGAGAAGGCTGGCATCATCAAGGAAGATGTGCCCGTAGTGATAGGAACCACCACCACTGAAACCCGTCCTGTGTTCGAAACCATAGGAAAGGAAAGAAAGGCGCCCGTCATCTTCTCAGAGGAATCTGCCTTCAGCAACGACACCGTTACAACAACTGCGGAAGGTCGTCACGTGTTAGGCACCCATACTTTCGGACCTATAGAGATGGAACTCCGGGGAATCTATCAGGAAGAAAATGCAAGAACCATACTTTGCGCCATATCTATCCTGCTCGACAAAGGCATCGTCGGCAAAGAAGCCATCCTAAAAGGATTTGCCAACGTATGCGAGACGACAGGACTGCGCGGACGTTGGGAAAAACTGAACGACAAACCTCTTGTCATCTGCGATACAGGACACAACGTGGCTGGATGGAAATTTCTAAGCCAACAAATCGAAAAACAACCATGCACACACCGACATATCGTCTTCGGAATGGTGGACGACAAAGATGTTTCAAGTGTACTGGAGTTGCTTCCTAAAACAGACACAACCTACTACTGGACACAAGCCTCAACAAAGAGGGCTATACCCGTGGAAAAGCTATGCAAGATGGCACAGGAACATGATCTCACTGGCAACACATATCTGTCTGTAAAAGAAGCATTTGAAGCTGCAAAAAGAGAAGCAAAGAATACCGACTTCATCTTCGTGGGAGGTTCGAGCTATGTGGTAGCCGATTTGCTGGCATAATATATTTTAGTTTTTTTAAATCAAATAAGTTGCAAAAAAATTTGTTGTAATCATTTTTTTTTATTTACTTTGCAGTATGTAACTTTAAAACATTCGAATAACTAAACAATTGGGATATTATGAATACAGAACCAGCAAATAAGTGCGGTCTGAAAAGAGAAGATTTTCAGACCACAGTCAATGGCAAGCAGACAGACTTGTTCGTACTGAAAAACAGTAACGGTAATGAGGTTGCCGTAACCAATTATGGAGGCGCCATTGTAGCCATCATGATGCCCGACAAGGACGGAAATTACGCCAATCTTATTCAAGGACATGACAACATACAGGATGTCATCAATTCTCCTGAGCCTTTCCTGAGCGTACTTATTGGCCGCTACGGAAACCGCATCAAGGATGGCAAGTTCACACTCCATGGCAAAGAATACCAGTTGGCTCGCAATGACGGTCCTAACCATCTTCATGGCGGTCCTACAGGATTTCATGCACACGTATGGGATGCCATGCAGGTAAGCAGCAATGCTGTAGTTCTCAAATATGCAAGTCCTTATGGCGAAGAAGGTTTTACCGGTGAGTTGAACGTATGGGTGGCTTATACTTTGACAGATGACGATGAGCTTGTCATCAAGTATCAGGCAACAACCAACAAGTTGACAATTGTCAACCTGACACACCACGCATTCTTCTCTATTCAGGGAATTGCCAACCCAACACCTACTATCGACAACATTATCTGTCAGGTAAACGCAGACTATTATCTCCCTATAGACAAGGTTTCTATCCCTACCGGCGAAATTCTCAAGGTAGAGGGTACTCCTTTCGATTTCCGTACTCCAAAGACCATAGGTCAGGACATCGATGCCGACAACGAACAGATAAAGAACGGACAGGGCTACGACCACAACTTCGTTCTCAATAAGAAAGAGGAAGGCGAGTTGAGTTTCGCAGCAAAGATCAAGGATCCTGTCAGTTGCCGCACAATGGAGGTTTACACCACCGAACCAGGCTTGCAGATGTATACAGGCAACTTCCTGACTGGTATCTCTGGTCAGCATGGCGCCACATTCCCACGCCGTAGCGCTGTTTGCTTCGAGGCACAGAAGTTCCCTGACACACCTAACCATCCATACTTCCCAAGTTGCCGCTTGAAACCAGGCGACACCTACACACAGAAAACTATTTATAAGTTTGGTGTAGAGAAATAACACCTTATTATATATATGGAGCAGGTACTCGAAAAGCGTCTGCTCCATTTTCTCGTTTGAAAAAGCAACCACAATTCCTAAAGAAAATCATATTCTTGAATAACATTCTTAATATAGATTATAATATAGAGCTGTATTCTTTTTTACGATGAGAACAAACCCGGAATAATTAAATAATAACAATATCAACTATCAAACAATTAAAAATGGAAAGCCAAAACAAAAATGGTAATATCATCGCCATCATCACGATGATGTTTCTTTACGCTATGATTTCGTTTGTTACGAACCTGGCAGCTCCTATCGGAGTCATCTGGAAAAATGTATTCGCCGACAGCGGTAGTGCCAACATGATAGGTATGTTGGGTAACGCCATGAACTTCTTAGCTTATCTCTTCATGGGTATACCCGCAGGCAAGTTGCTCACCAAGATTGGTTACAAGAAGACAGCCCTCACAGGTATTGCTACTGGTTTTGTAGGCGTATTCATCCAGTTCATTTCTGGTAAGTTCGGTGCCGATATCTCTGGTTTCGCCGTTTACCTCTTCGGAGCGTTCATCTCTGGTTTCGCTGTATGTATTCTGAATACAGTAGTGAATCCTATGCTGAACCTTCTCGGTGGCGGTGGCAATCGTGGTAACCAGTTGAACCTCATAGGAGGTACACTCAACAGTTTGTCTGGTACTTTAACTCCTATGCTCGTAGGTGCACTTATCGGAACTGTAACAGCCAACACAAAGATGGTAGACGTAAATCTGGTACTTTACATCGCCCTTGCTGTATTCGCAGCAGCCTTCTTCATCTTGATCTTCATTCCTATTCAGGATCCAGAGATGGGCAAGACTACAGACAAGACTGTATTCGAGCACTCACCTTGGGCATTCCGTCACTTCAACCTTGGTGTTCTCGCCATCTTCGTATATGTAGGCGTTGAAGTAGGTATTCCTGGTACATTGAATTTCTACATCTCTGACACTACAGCCAATGGCGGTGGTTTGATCAACGGAGTCGTATTGGCTAATGCTGCCGCTATCGGTGGATTCGTAGCAGGTACCTACTGGCTCTTGATGTTGGTAGGCCGTCTCTGCTCGAGCTTTATCGCTGATAAGGTATCAAGTCGCCAGATGATGATTTTTGCCAATAGTGCCGGCATCATTTTCATCCTTCTCGCAGTTCTTTTGGGTAAGTCTACAACGGTTGAAATGCCTGTATTCACTGGTACTTCCTTCCAGATGGTAACCGTACCTATTGCTGCCATGTTCCTGGTTCTCTGCGGTCTCTGCACATCCATCATGTGGGCATGTATCTTCAATCTTGCTACCGAGGGCCTTGGTAAATATACCGCCCAGGCTTCTGGTATCTTCATGATGATGGTAGTAGGTGGTGGATTAATTCCATTGGTACAGAACTTCATCGCTGATAATGGAGGCTATATGACAAGTTATATTGTGCCTCTCATCTGTATGGCATACATGCTGTTCTATGCTGTAGCTGGCTGCAAGAATGTCAACAAGGATATTCCTGTAGAATAAAAACTACGAAATATGATAGCCCTGAGGTTTTTAATGCCTTAGGGCTTTTATATAACCGACAAATCTTTAATAAACAACTAAAAAAACTTAACTGATTATGGATATTGAAAAAGTAAGAAGCCGCTTCATTAAGCATTTCGACGGCAAAACTGGAAACATTTATATGTCACCAGGTCGTATCAACCTGATTGGTGAGCATACTGATTATAATGGAGGATTCGTTTTCCCCGGTGCAGTAGACAAAGGTATCATGGCTGAAATCCGTCCTAACGGAACTAACACTGTCATGCTCTACTCTATCGACTTGAAGGACCGTGTGGAGTTCAAGGTAGACGACCCAGAGGGTCCACGTGCTTCATGGGCACGCTATATCTATGGTGTATGTCAGGAAATGAAGGCTTTGGGCGTAGATGTGAAAGGCTTCAATGCGGCCTTCTATGGTGATGTGCCTCTCGGTGCTGGTATGTCTTCTTCTGCTGCTCTTGAGAGTTGTTTCGCCTTTGCCTTGAACGACTTGTTTGGTGACAACAAGATTTCTAAGTGGGATCTTGTCTTGGCAGGTCAGGCTACAGAACATAAATATGTAGGTGTCAACTGCGGTATCATGGACCAGTTTGCCAGCGTATTCGGAAAGGAAGGCAAACTCATGCGTCTCGACTGCAATAGCCGCGAATTTGAGTACTTCCCATTCGAACCAAAGGGCTACAAACTCTGTCTGGTCAACTCTAAGGTAAAACACGAGTTGGCGGGATCACCATACAACGACCGTCGTAACTCTTGCGAGAACGTGGTAAAGCATATTGCTGCCAAACATCCTGAAGCCAAGTTTGAGACCTTGCGCGACTGCACATGGGAACAACTTGAAGAGGTCCGTGCAGAAGTGGGCGAAGAAGACTACAGCCGTGCTCATTTCGTATTGGGCGAAAAAGACCGCGTGCTGGCAGTATGCGATGCTCTTGAGAAAGGTGACTACGAAACTGTTGGTCAGAAGATGTACGAGACACACTATGGTCTGAGCAAAGAATACGAGGTTAGTTGTGAGGAACTTGACTTCCTGAATGACGTAGCCAAAGAGAATGGTGTAACAGGCTGCCGTATTATGGGTGGTGGCTTCGGAGGCTGTACCATCAACCTTGTAAAGGATGACATCTACGATAAGTTCATTGCAGATACAAAAGCTAAATTTGCAGCCAAATATGGTCATGAACCTGAAGTTTATCCTGTCATCATCTCTGAAGGATCACACAAGGTTTGCTAACAACAACTACTTTTCAAATAAATACATTATTATATATAGCGATTATATCAAGATTTTATAATTAACGATTATATCACTCAAATAAGAGCAAGTTCTTTAATAAAACAAGGACTTGCTCTTTTATTTTATACAAATAGTGTTAAAGACACACTTTACCTGAAAAATACTTTAGCAAAAATGATACAACTTTAAAATAATTAATGTAATTTTACACCCAAGACAAAATGGCAACTAATACAGTACCTTAAAATGTCGTGTAGTATCACTCAGTGTGCCAGACAAGAATTCCATAGAATCATAACATATTATTATAAACATGACTCAATTTTATAAAGAATATACTAAAGTCTTCGTCGCTGTTGACTGCATCATCTTCGGTTTTGACGGAAAGAACCTTCAAGTATTAATAGGTAAACGCAAGATGGACCCAGGAAGAGACGAATGGTCCCTCTATGGTGGATTCGTAGGACAACACGAAAGCCTCGAAGAAGCTGCCAACCGTGTCATTCTCGACCTGACAGGTATGAAAAACCTATACATCAGACAGGTAGGAGCATTCGGCAATATAGACCGTGACCCGGGCGAACGAGTTATATCGGTTGCCTATTGTACCCTCATCAATGTGGTAGACTATGACGACAAGCTCAGAGAACGACATGGTTTGGAATGGGTAAGCCTTAAGGACTTGCCCCAGCTCTACGCCGACCACAACCAGATGATACAAGATGCCATCAGCCAGATACGCCGACGCATCAACACAGAACCTTTGAGTTTCAAACTTCTGCCCAATCTGTTTACCCTCACCCAACTGCAACATGTTTTCGAGGCGGTGATGGACGAAGAGATTGACAAGCGCAACTTCCGTAAACGTATCAAGGATATCGACTTCATAGAAAAGACCGAACTGATAGACAAAGCTGGCTCACGACGCGGAGCTGCTCTCTATCGCTTCAACAAGAAAGCTTACGCACAGGATCCTTCGTTTAAACTCAAGTAAACCTTTATTTGCTTGGATAAAAAGAGAATTGTCTAAACTCCTTAACCCAACTCCCTAACTCAATAATTTACGATATTTCAATAAAAAAACATAAGAAACGATGTTAGAAGAATTAAAAGAAAAAGTATTCAAGGCCAATCTTGACCTTGTGAAGCATCACCTCGTTCTCTTCACCTGGGGCAATGTGAGCGCAATCGACCGCGAGAAAGGTCTTGTTGTCATCAAACCATCAGGAGTGAGTTACGAAACAATGAAGGCAAGCGACATGGTGGTAGTTGACTTAGCCACAGGAAAGGTAGTGGAAGGCGATCTCAACCCTTCATCCGACACTCCTACCCACCTGGTATTATATCGTGCTTTCCCTGAATTGGGAGGTGTCGTACACACCCACTCCACCTATGCCACAGCCTGGGCTCAGGCAGGTTTGGACCTCCCTAATATCGGCACCACTCATGCCGACTATTTTCACGACTGCATACCTTGCACCGACGATATGACTGCCGACCAGATGGCAGAATACGAACACAATACAGGAGTGGTTATTGTAGACCGCTTCAAGAAGGGAAACATCAATCCTGTTCATACCCCAGGCGTATTGGTAAAGAACCATGGTCCTTTCACTTGGGGCAAGGATGCCGACGAGGCTGTTTATCATGCAGTAGTGGCAGAACAGGTTGCCAAGATGGCGTTCATCTCTTTCACGGTAAACAAGAATACCACCATGAACCCTCTGCTCGTAGAGAAGCACTTCAGCCGCAAACATGGGCCCAATGCATACTACGGACAGAAAAAAAAACTAATAAACTAAACAACACCCTCAAAACGTCAAGCCTTCCGTATTCAAGGATGCCAAAATAAGTAAAAAAGCGCTAAAAGTGAAAATTCCGGCAAAATCTATTGTTGTTTTAAAAATAAAATAGTATATTTGTGGAAAAATTCAAAATCACAAGTAAGACCATACAAAATATTTAATACAATTTGTGTTTATGAACGACATTAAAGTTATGAATCATGCAGCCGATAATATCCGTATTCTGGCTGCTTCTATGGTAGAAAAAGCTAACTCTGGTCACCCAGGTGGTGCTATGGGTGGTGCAGACTTCATCAACGTACTCTTCTCTGAGTTCTTGGTATACGACCCATCAGACCCAACATGGACAGGCCGCGACCGTTTCTTCCTCGATCCTGGTCACATGAGCCCTATGCTCTATGCAGGTTTGGCCATGCGTGGCTTCTTTACCTTGGACGACCTTCAGCAATTCCGTCAGTGGGGTTCTGTAACTCCAGGACATCCAGAGCTCGATGTAGCTCGTGGCATTGAGAACTCAAGCGGTCCATTGGGTCAGGGACATGCCATTGCAGCTGGTGCTGCCGTAGCCGAGAAGTTCCTTGAGGCACGTTTGGGCTCTACCATGATGCAGCACAAAATCTATGCATACATCTCTGATGGTGCCGTAGAGGAGGAAATCTCTCAGGGTGTAGGCCGTATTGCAGGCAACCTGGGTTTGAACAACCTCATCATGTTCTACGACTCCAACGATATCCAGCTCTCTACAGAGTGTGGCGTTGTGATGACCGAAAACACCGAGATGAAGTATAAGGCATGGGGATGGAATGTCATCAAGATTAATGGCAACGACGTAGCTCAGATTCGTGAAGCCCTCACAGCAGCTCAGCAGGAGCAGGAGCGTCCTACCCTTATCATTGGTAAAACCGTGATGGGCAAGGGAGCCTTGCGTGCCGATGGTACAAGCTATGAGGCTTGCATCAATACTCATGGCGCTCCTCTCGGTGGAGATGCCTATACCAATACTATCAAGCACCTCGGTGGAGACCCTGAGAATCCATTCGTTATCTTCGACGATGTAAAAGAACTCTACGCCAAGCGTGCCGAGGAGTTGAAGAAGATTGTTGCCGAGCGTAAGGCTGCCGAGGCAGAATGGCGCAAGGCCAACCCTGAGAAGAGCGCCCAGATGGATGAATGGTTCTCTGGCAAGGCTCCAAAGGTAGACTGGAGCAAGATAGAACAGAAGGCAGGTTCTGCCACCCGTGCAGCATCTGCTGCTTGTTTGGGTGTTTTGGCAGAACAGGTTCCTAATATGATCTGCGCTTCTGCCGACCTCTCTAACTCCGACAAGACCGACGGCTTCCTCAAGAAGACCAAGAGCATGGTACGTGGTGACTTCTCTGGAGCTTTCTTCCAGGCTGGTGTAGCCGAACTTACCATGGCTGATATGTGTATCGGTATGATGCTTCACGGTGGCGTGATAGCAGCAATGGGTACATTCTTTGTATTCTCCGACTATATGAAACCAGCTATTCGTATCGCAGCCTTGATGCAGGTTCCTGTCAAGTTCATCTGGACTCACGATGCATTCCGTGTGGGTGAGGACGGACCTACCCACGAGCCTGTAGAGCAGGAGGCACAGATTCGCTTGATGGAAAAGTTGAAGAACCATGCCGGCAAGGACAGTGTACGCGTATTCCGCCCAGCTGATGCCGACGAGACAACAGTTTGCTGGAAGCTCGCTATGGAGAACATCGATACTCCTACAGCGCTCATCTTCTCTCGCCAGGGCATAGCCAAACTGCCAGAGGGCAACAACTACGAGCAGGCAGCCAAGGGTGCCTATATCGTGGCTGGCAGCGACGAGAATCCAGATGTTATCCTTGTAGCAAGCGGTTCTGAGGTTTCTACATTGGAGGCTGGTACTGAGGCTTTGCGCAAGGACGGTATCAAGGTACGCGTGGTAAGTGCTCCTTCAGAGGGCTTGTTCCGCAGCCAGAGCAAGGAATATCAGGAGAGCGTATTGCCTAAGAACGCCAAGATCTTCGGTATGACAGCAGGTTTGCCTGTCACACTCGAGGGACTGGTTGGTGCCAACGGCAAGGTATTCGGCTTGGAGAGCTTTGGCTTCTCTGCCCCATACAAGGTGCTCGATGAGAAATTGGGATATACAGGCGAGAATGTCTACAAGCAAGTGAAGGCATTCTTGGCAGAGTAAATAACTTAAAACGTAATGATTATGGAAGTAAAGACAGTAGGATTGGCCAGCGACCACGCAGGTTTTCCAATGAAGCAATTCGTTTTGCAGTATTTAGAAAAGAAGGGTTATCCTGTTAAGGATTATGGCACATATAGCGACGAAAGCGTAGACTATCCTGATTTTGCCCATGCTTTGGCAGAAGGCATTGAGAATGGAGATGTCTATCCTGGTATCGGTATCTGCGGCAGCGGTGAAGGTATGGCTATGACTCTTAACAAGCACCAAGGTGTACGTGCGGGCTTGGCTTGGAACAAGGATATCGCCCAACTTATCCGCCAGCACAATGATGCCAATGTCATCGTGCTTCCTGGACGTTTCATTGACAACAAGACTGCCGAGGCTATCCTCGACGAGTTCTTCAAAGCTACCTTTGAGGGTGGCCGTCACGAGCGTCGCGTCAAGAAAATACCTCTGCAGAAATAACCTCTGAACAGAGAAATGAATTTAGAAAATGATGTATGAGTCACATGGTGGCTTATGCATCATTTTTTTGTTTATCATCCCTTCGAGGTACAGCTCTTGTTGCCAGACTTTTTTACAAGTTTACTATCAACCCATAACATTATCATGACAATAGCATATACGCCATCAAAATCTTGTGCAAAAAGTTGGAACTTATAAAAAGATTTTGTAACTTTGCGCCAAAACAATATAATAACGATTAATTATATGAGAAAAAAATTACTACGTTTGTCACTTGCTTTCTTGGTAAGTGTAATGCCGGCACTCCCTATGCTGGCACAGATTCCCGAAGGCTATTACAGTTCACTCAAAGGCAAAAAAGGCGCTGAACTGAAGACGGCTATATGGAAAATCATCAAAAATGCCAAAGTACTTGAGTATGGTTCTGGCGACCAAAGTACGTGGTGGGGATTCTATGTTACTGATGTTACTGATGACGGCTATTGCATAGACCGATATTCACCCAGAAATAGTTGGCAGAAATACGGCAGACGCGGTTCCAGTATCAGTGGTATGAATATAGAACACTCCTTTGCACAAAGCTGGTGGGGCAAAGGAGATTGTAATCTAAAAAAGGACTTATTCAATATTATGCCTTGCGAGCAAAGGATAAACTCCAGTAAGGGCAACCGAGGCATGGGTGTGGTTACGAAAGTGACCAACACCAATGGTGCTACCAAAGTAGGAAGCGGAGCTAATGGACTATCTTTATGGGAGCCTGCCGACGAATGGAAAGGAGACTTTGCCCGTGGATATATGTACATCGTAACAGCTTACGAGGATTATGCCAACAAATGGACCTCTGAAGGCAAAAACTCACTATATAATAACACCTACCCCACTCTTAAAGAATGGGCATACAAGCTCTATATCCAGTGGGCTAAGGCCGACAAGCCAGATGCTTTAGAGATCAAACGCAACAATGATGTAGCTAAGATTCAGAAAAACCGAAATCCTTACGTTGACTTCCCTAACTTGATGGAATATGTATGGGGCGACAGCACCAACACAGCCTTCAATCCTGAGACTACAGTCAAATCTTCAAGCTACGTGAATGGCGAAGGCGGAGGCGGTGGCTCTATCGACCCAGACCCCAACCCTGACGCTACCGAGGTGAATGTCTATCAAGCCACCTTCACCTCAAATGATGGCGGATGCAAGGAGAACATCGTAAGCAATAGCAGTCCTAATCCTCAAATATGGAAATGTGACCCTCAATATGGATGGAAGGGAACAGCTTATAATAATGGTAGCAAATACGAAGCAGAAGCAACTCTTTCGCTACCAGAGGTAGACTTAACCGACTATGATGATGCTAAGCTCACCATCAGTCAGGCTGTCAACTTTGCAGACAGCAAAGCACTGGACTATCTCTCTATCTTAGTAAGAAGTGTAGAACCAGAAGATGGTGCTGTAGATATCTCGCCATTGTCAGACTTTAAGGTTAAAGAATCAAACTATTGGATATTCTATGATTTCACATTCGACCTGTCCCACTACTGTGGAACAAAGTCAACAATATTCTTCCGTTACACCAGTGATGACAATATGTGCTGCACCTGGGAAATCAAGAAGGCCACCATCACAGGAACCAAGAATTCGACAGGCATTAAGGAAACGACAACAGAGCCAAAAGACTTCATCGACTTCTCTAAGCCTTACGATGTTTACAGCATCGACGGAAGAAAGTTGACTCCTTCGCAAACCAATGCCAACAGCATCGTCATCATACGCCAAAACAGCAAGGTGATAAAGATGAGAATCAGATAAACTCGATGCTAAGGACAGCTACACCTTATTATATATTAAGGTATAAAGGCTAAAAGAACCATAAGGTTCCATACAAGAAGTTAAAAAAACATAAAGCGACAACAATATCGGGCGCAAGATTGCTCTAATTCACAGAAAATGAGTAATTTTGCGCCCGATTTATATTTATTCACATAAAGTCTAACTTTATTAATTTAAAATTTAATTATTATTTTTATGTCAGATTTAAAGAACGTAAAGCCATTGGACGACTTCAATTGGGACGAGTTCGAGAATGGCGGCAACGCAAACGTCAGCAAAGAGGACCTCGAGAAGGCCTATGACGAAACCCTTAACAAGGTAAGCGAGCACCAGGTAGTAGAAGGTACAGTTATCGCTGCCGACAAGAAGGAAGTTATCGTAAACATCGGTTACAAGAGCGACGGTATCATCCCAGCTTCTGAGTTCCGTTACAACCCAGACCTCAAGGTAGGCGACAAGGTTGAGGTTTACGTAGAGAACCAGGAGGACGCTAAGGGTCAGTTGGTACTTTCTCACAAGAAGGCTCGCTTGAGCAAGTCTTGGGAGCGTGTTAACGCAGCTCTCGACAACGAGGAGGTTATCCAGGGTTACATCAAGTGCCGCACTAAGGGTGGCATGATTGTTGACGTTTTCGGTATCGAAGCTTTCTTGCCAGGAAGCCAGATCGACGTTCACCCTATACGCGACTACGACGTATTCGTAGGCAAGACAATGGAGTTCAAGGTTGTAAAGATCAACCAGGAGTTCCGCAACGTTGTTGTTTCTCACAAGGCTCTTATCGAGCAGGAGTTGGAGGCACAGCGTAAAGAGATCATCAGCAAGCTCGAGAAGGGTCAGATCCTCGAAGGTACCGTTAAGAACATCACTTCTTACGGTGTATTCGTTGACCTCGGTGGCGTAGACGGATTGATCCACATCACAGACCTCTCTTGGGGCCGCGTAAGCGATCCACACGAGGTTGTAGCTCTCGACCAGAAGATCAACGTTGTTATCCTCGACTTCGATGAGGAGAAGAAGCGTATCGCTCTTGGTCTGAAGCAGCTCACTCCACATCCATGGGATGCTCTCGATGCTAACCTGAAGGTGGGCGACCACGTGAAGGGTAAGGTAGTCGTTATGGCTGACTACGGTGCTTTCGTAGAGATCGCTCCTGGTGTAGAGGGTCTTATCCACGTATCTGAGATGTCTTGGAGCCAGCACTTGCGTTCAGCTCAGGACTTCATGAAGGTTGGCGACGAGGTAGAGGCAGTTATCTTGACTCTCGACCGCGCTGAGCGTAAGATGAGCTTGGGTATCAAGCAGCTGAAGGAAGACCCATGGGAGACCATCGAGGTGAAATATCCTGTAGGCAGCAAGCACACAGCTAAGGTACGCAACTTCACTAACTTCGGTATCTTCGTAGAGCTCGAGGAAGGTGTTGATGGTTTGATCCACATCTCTGACCTCTCTTGGACCAAGAAGGTTAAGCACCCATCTGAGTTCACAACAGTAGGTGCTCCTATCGACGTAGTAGTTCTCGAAATCGACAAGGAGAACCGTCGTTTGAGCCTCGGCCACAAGCAGTTGGAGAAGAACCCATGGGATGAGTATGAGGCAATCTACACTCCAGGTTCTGTACACAAGGGTACTATCACAGAGTTGATGGACAAGGGTGCCGTTATCACACTCGCTGAGGGTGGTGAAGGCTTCGCTACTCCAAAGCACCTCGTTAAGGAAGACGGCAGCCAGGCTAAGAAGGGCGAGGAGCTCGACTTCAAGGTAATCGAATTCGTTAAGGAGACTAAGCGTATCATCCTCTCTCACTCTCGTACATTCGAGGAGGGCAAGGACGATGTTAAGACAACAGCTCCACGCAAGCACAACAACGGTGGTGCACGCAAGAACGAGGCAGCAGCTATCAACAACGTAGCAGCTGGTACTTCTCTCGGTGACATCGATGCTCTTGCTAAGCTCAAGGCTCAGATGGAGGGCAAGGCTTAATCATCAGCCTGTCTTCTGCATAAGTTGAATCATAATAGATATCACTTATAAATACCAAGGACCGGTTCTCTTCCGAGAACTGGTCCTTTTTTTTATCCCAATCATATATTCATTCCTTTAAGGCTATTGACCATCACTTTCAATGCCGAAGAGAGTGATAAACTTCTCCAACTACTATAATTTCCGAGCTTGCTAAAATTCAAGACATACTATATAAATGTTTTCTTTAGCCTATAAAATCTCTGTTCAAAAGCTTTGAACAGAGATTTTAAGGTGGTTTAACGATTTTAGTTGTGTGGTTTAACGATTTTAGTTGAATAGTATTAAAATTACTACTTTATGGCTATAGGGTGTGCTGAGTAGTTACCTTTTTCCTTTAAACATCCTTTTTCCTTTAAACAAGAATCTTGTTATCCATTTGATTATCAAACATATAATAAACTCCTATTTTATGGATCTTTTTACTCCAAATGCATCTTTTTCTTGAAAAACATTTGCACAATCTCAGTTTTTGTCGTAACTTTGCAGGCGAAAAATTTGGAACATAAATTTGAGAGAAATACAATTTTAGAATATGAAAAAGTTATATACAATAGTTTCACTGATGCTATCATCTCTTAGCATCATGGCCACAGATTTTAAAGATTGTTCTATGGCCATCAAATCCAACATCAGTACTAACATTGAGAAGAGTAATACTACTGTCTTTATTAATGGAAATACATTTTCTATCAATGGGTTGAAATACGACAACACTGACCTCGGCAATGTAGAACTTACCAATCTTCAGGTTATTAATGGCTATAGCGATGGCACCATGGTCTATGCCACCTCAGAGCCACAATATATCACTATTGGAGGAGAAAAGGTTGCTGCCAACTTCCGTGGTGAGGTACGCAACAGCAAATTCCGCGGCATTCTCAATTTGACAATCAATGGCAACAACTATATCGCCATGATTGGTGATAAAGCAGACGAGTTAGGACAGTTGCCAAATGCTGGGTTCGAGAACTTTCATGATGCGTCAGGTACAAAAGAACCTAACGGATGGCACTCTTTCAAGACTTGTACAGGCAGTCTAAGTGGTACTGCTGGCAAAGCTAACAATACCTTTATAGAGTCTAAAGAAAAGCATTCTGGTACTAATTGCGTGAAGGTACAATCAGACATATTAAGTGTTTTAGGTTTTATCAAACAACCAGCCAACGGAACCATGACGACAGGTCGCCTATATGCAGGTAGCACCACAGCCAACAATACTGCCAACAACTCAACGATGGACTTTGCTGCAACAGACAAAGATGGCAATGGAGATCCCTTCTACCCCATTTTCACCACCAAGCCAGATGCCATGACGGTATGGGTGAAGTTCAAAGGCAATGTCAAAGACTACCCTAACGCCACTGTGAAGGCAATTCTTGCAAATGACAAAGTACAAGATCCAGAAAAAGATGATTACAAGAAAAATGTCATTGCACGAGCAGCAAACGCGCAGATTAAGAGCAATAATTTTGCATGGCAGGAACTCAACATCCCATTTGAATACGCAAACAAAAATACCCCTAAGGGTGTGCTCGTAACGATTTCTACCAACGCAGAAGCAGGTAAGGCAAGTTCTGATAAGAAAAATCTGGATGTTATCTATGTAGACGATATCGCAATGATATACAACTCAGGTCTGAAATCAGCCCAGTATAAGAATACCAACCTCTCGTTTACAGACAACAAAACTGCTATCGAGATTGAGGGTAAGGCAAACGAAGCAGACTTCAGCATCGCCTCAGACGGTGAGGGAGCATACATCAGCAAGGTTCTGAAAACCAACGAAAGCGAAACAGGAAAGTCAACCCTGTATATAACCATTACCTCTAACGATTTGCAGAAATCCAACTGTTTCGAGGTTGCCATCACAGATAAGACTGCTACAGGTATCTTCAACATCAAAAGCGACAGCAACGCTACATCATCTACCCTGTACAATCTTGCAGGACAGCAAGTTTCCAACAGCTACAAGGGCATTATCATTAAGAATGGTAAGAAGTACATCAACAAATAAGACACCATATACGTTTGAGAAGCAAGGGATGCAATTAGCTTTGCATCCCTTGTTCGATATAGGCATAAATAAACTTACTTTCATCTATAGTCCTCATTTTTGAGAAATTTTTAGAAAACATTTGGTTAGTAGCTTTTTTTATCGTAACTTTGCACGCGATATATTACAAGTTTAATTTATATGAGATTAATCAAATTAGCAGTAGCCTCCATGCTACTCAGCATATCGCTTACTTCTTGTTTCAAAGATGAGCCCGAGAATGCTGAGTGCGATATAGAACAGGCTTACATCACCACAGATGATTATAAAACCATGTTTTTCTATGCCTCTGATGCACAAGTAGATGTACCATCAGACGACAAAGAGATTCACTTTACCGTGCGCTCCAGTGCCGACCTGACAGCTATAGCTCCTCAATTCAAATTGACCGAAGGAGCAACCATCTCTCCAGAGAATGGCAGTGTACACGATTTTTCAGACCCTTCCAATCCTGTAGAGTACACGGTAACTTCTGAAAACGGAAAATGGAGCCGTACTTACAAGGTATATTTTGACGTGTTGCAAGAAATAGAAGGAGCAAAAGTATGCGATTTCTCCAACTACAAGTTGAGCAATGACAGCAAATACTTCGTTTGGTACGATAAGGTAGACGGAAAGGAACTCCGCAACTGGGCAACAGGAAATCCTGGCTTTAAGATAAGCAACGGCAGCGCTAATTGGGACGAGTACCCAACAGTACCTACCTCAGACGGTGAAGAACATAAGAACTGTGTCAAGTTGACAACCCGTCGCACCAGTTCGCTTGCCGACATGGTAAAAATGCCAATAGCAGCAGGCAACCTTTTCATAGGAACATTCGATGCCTCCAATGCACTTAAGGATGCAATGAAGGCCACACACTTTGGTTTGCCATTCAGTTTTAAGACCAAGCCCATCTACTTTAGCGGTTATTACAAATATCTTCCTGGAGAAAAGTTCACCAACCGCAGCATGAAGGAAATAAAAGACCGTATTGATGAAGGAACCATCTATGCTGTTTTATACGACAATCACGACAAGAATGGAAAGGCAGTCGTCCTGCATGGTGATGACGTGCAGACGAGTCCACAAATTGTAGCCATTGCCATCTTGCCAAACATCGGAAAGACAGAAGAATGGACATACTTCAATATCCCATTCAACTACAAGAAAAATATAGATGCCGAGAAGCTTACCAATGGCGGTTATAGTCTGGCCGTTGTATGCTCATCAAGTGTGGACGGAGCCATTTTCCAAGGAGCAATAGGCAGTACACTATGGGTAGACAAAATTATTGTAAAATGTGAAGATGCCAACTAATCAAATGAAAAAATATACATTATCATTTCTTTTCCTGCTGGTTGTCATAAACAGCCATGCATGGAATGCTATCAAACTGTTGCACAACTATAACTATTATGCCAGATTTGGTTATAATCTGGGCGGAACAGCACCAGTTGGCATGCCCGCTTCTATCCGTTCACTCGACAGCTACAGCATCCGTCCCAACTTCACGCTTGGTGTAGACGCCCATCATCCCTTTACCGACAAATGGGGAATCATGTTTGGACTTCATTTCGAGAACAAAGGCATGAAAACAGATGCTACCGTCAAGAACTACCACATGAAGATAACACGTGGCAACGAGGAGTTGGAAGGTATGTTTACCGGAAGTGTAGTAACCAAAGTAGACCAAAGTCTTGCTACGATCCCCGTACAAGCCACCTACGATATCAGCAAAAAGGTACGTGTCAAGTTAGGTCCTTACTTCTCGTATGTCACCTCACACAAGTTCAGCGGTTACGCCTACAATGGTTACATCCGTGTAAGAGAGGATGGACATCCTAAAGACGACCCAACAGGACAGAAAGTAGAACTTGGCAATGGCGACGGTTCGCGTGGTGACTATGATTTCTCTACAGACATGCGTAACTGGCAGTTTGGTATCGATGCAGGTGCCGACTGGTATATCACCAAACGATGGGGAGCTTCGGTAGGACTGACATGGGGTCTCTCGGAGATATTCAAAAAAGACTTTGATGTTATCGAACAACCTCTCTACCCCATCTACGGAACTATAGGCATTATTTATCAATTAAAATAATTTTAAACTTAGAAGAAAATGAAGAAAAATCTATTCTATTTCTTATTGGCAGCACTCTGCACAATAAGTTTCACAGCGTGTGGCAGTGATGACAATGGTGATGGCGAAAATGGTGGCTTCACCGAGTTGGAACACGTATGGAGCCTTGAGCCTACAGTAATGTATGACGAGTCAGGCAATGTAACCACTAACCCTGACGATGCCGTAAAATACACAGGCTCAGTCCAGGTAACTTGGGATTGCCCTGAAGGAACAAGCCTCGAGTGGGGTGAAGGCGAAAATAAAATGCAACTTCCTGTTGCCACCATTAAGCAACTTGCCGAGAATATGGGCAACGCAAATTTGCCATCAGTTCTCAAAAGCGTAGAGTTCAAGTCTAATGGCCAGATTGTAGCAGTGTACAAGGATGCAGCAACCACTTCTACTGCTAACAATGGTTGGAAGACCGCATCAGACTATGCTACCTACAAGAAGGTAAACAACAACAAGATTCTTGTTTTCCTCAATACAGCCAAGGTAACAGAAGGTATGGAGGCTGACGAGAAAGCAGCCCTCACTGAAGTACTCAAAATATTCAAAGACGGTATTCCTGTCAATATTCGTTGGAGTGCTAACAACACCAAGGCATACTTCTTCGTTGATAAGACATTCGCCACTTCTTTGTTAGACAACCAGACACTCAAGGCTATGTTGGATCGCCTCGGCAACACTGATGCTGAAACAAATAGTACTGTTATAATGATCAAGGCTATTGTAAATTCAGCAAAGGACGTTATGAACAAGACTACAAAATTTGAGGCAGGCTTGGAACTGATGCAGTAATCACATCCCCTACTCTCAAATAAATATAGCGGGAGACAAACGAACAGGTTTCGTTTGTCTCCCGTTTGTTGTATATATCAATCTGATTTGATCTTTAGCAAGTTTAGAACTTGCGAAAATTCAGTTACATAACTATTGTCAGAAACACTTTTTTCAGTAAAAACTTTGTAAAGTCTGAATTTTAAGCTAACTTTGCAAAAGATATGTAGAACTAAACTTTATCAGCGAATGAAACATTACGACATAAACAAAGATATGCGTTATCTGCAACTATTGGCACAATCGTTCCCGACAGTGGCAGAAGCCAGCACAGAGATTATCAACCTGCAAGCCATTCTCAACCTTCCTAAAGGCACAGAACACTTCCTGGCTGATATCCACGGCGAATACGAGGCTTTCCTACATGTACTGAAAAACGCATCGGGAAACATCAAGCGAAAGGTGAACGAGCTCTTCGGCAACACCTTGCGCGAAGCTGAAAAACGCGAACTCTGCACACTCATCTACTACCCAGAGCAGAAACTGGAACTGGTAAAGCAAAACGAATCAGACATCAACGACTGGTACCACATCACACTGCACCAGTTGGTGGCAGTATGTCGTGATGTGTCGAGCAAATACACCCGCTCGAAGGTGAGAAAGTCGCTACCCTGCGACTTCTCTTACATCATACAGGAACTCCTGCACGAACATACCGAAGACCACGACAAGACAGCTTATGTCAACGTCATCGTCGACACCATCATATCGACAGGACGTGCCGACGACTTCATCATCGCCATAGCCAATGTGATACAGCGGCTTGCCATAGACCAGCTGCACATCCTGGGCGATATCTACGACCGTGGACCTGGAGCCCACATCATCCTCGACAAGATGCGCCACTATCACAGTTGGGATATACAATGGGGCAACCACGATGTACTCTGGATGGGAGCTGCCGCAGGTAATGATGCCTGCATTTGCAATGTGATCCGTCTGAGCCTGCGCTATGCCAACCTCTCCACCTTGGAAGAAGGCTACGGCATCAACCTTATCCCCCTGGCTACTTTTGCCATGGAGGCCTACAAGGATGATGAATGTGCAGAATTTATGCCCAAGATGAGTGGTGGCGCAGCTGCCATAGACGAGAAGACCAAGCGCCTGACATCCCAGATGCACAAAGCCATTGCCATCATCCAGTTTAAGATAGAGGGACAACTCATCGCAAAGCATCCCGAATGGAAGATGGACAAGCGCCGACTCTTCGAACACATCAACTATGAGAAAAAGGAAATAGAGATAGACGGTAAGATCTACCCCATGACATCGTGCCACTTCCCTACCATCAACCCCGCCTCTCCCTACGAACTCTCGTCAGAAGAAGAGTTGCTGATGGCAAAGTTGCACCACTCGTTCATGGTATGCGAAAAACTGCACAAGCACATCAAGGTAATGCTGCAGCACGGCTGCATGTACACCATCATCAACGACAACCTGCTCTTCCACGCATCGTGCCCACTCAATGAGGACGGTTCGCTGAAAGAGGTAGAGATATTCCCTGGCAAGAAGTTCGCAGGCCGCGACCTCATGCACCAGACTGGCATGCAGATACGCACAGCCTTTCAGGCTGACTCCGACCCTAAAGAGCGCGAATACGCCATCGACTACTTCATCTACCTATGGTGCGGTCCTGACAGTCCTCTCTTCGACAAGAGCAAGATGGCTACCTTTGAGCGCTACTTCATCAACGACAAAGAAACCCATAAGGAGGAGAAAGGCTATTACTTCCTCTTGCGTGACGACGAGCAAGTCATCGACCATATCATGGATGCCTTTGGAGTGACTGGTCCTAACCGCCATATCATCAACGGACACGTGCCCGTACGCACCACCAAGGGCGAGAATCCCATCAAAGCCAATGGCAAGCTGATGGTGATAGACGGAGGTTTCTCGAAAGCATACCACAACGAGACGGGTATTGCCGGCTACACCTTGGTTTATCACTCCCGCGGTTTCCAGTTGGTACAGCACGAACCCTTCACCAGTACAGAGGATGCCATCCTGCGAGGCACCGACATCAAGAGCACCACACAGATTGTGGAAATGTCGAACCGACGCATGCTCGTGGCAGATACCGACATAGGCAGGGAGTTGCGCAAGCAAATTGCCGATCTGGAAGAACTGCTGTATGCCTATAGACATGGCTTCGTGAAAGAATCGGAAAGAAAGAAATAATAAAGAAATCCGCTGCAAATCATCGATTTGCAGCGGATTGTTGTTATGTAGTCGATAGGGGAATCGAACCCCTATGCCAAGATTGAGAATCTTGTATCCTAACCATTAGATGAATCGACCTCAATAAAAAAGCCTGCACGGGTCTCACGACTGATGTAGGCGAATACCATGAAAAACACTGTAGTCGATAGGGGAATCGAACCCCTATGCCAAGATTGAGAATCTTGTATCCTAACCATTAGATGAATCGACCAAAATTGCACTCACGAAAATCAGCTTGCGGAAGGTGGGGGATTCGAACCCCCGGTACGGTAAACCCGCACGTCAGTTTAGCAAACTGGTGGTTTCAGCCACTCACCCAACCTTCCTTGTCGGACTCGTTAACCGAACTCAAGCATCATTTCTCAAATGCGAGTGCAAAGGTAACGCTTTTATTTCATTCCACCAAATTTTTCGGCAATTATTTTTCAAATATTCTAATTTTCGCCTGTAAACTGGCCTATGAAGTAGATAGAGCCGCTGCGAACATCGGTTATCATATAGACGAAAGGATGGTCAGCATGGAACACTACTCTACGTGGTTCGGGCTGCAAGGAAGTCATCATGACGGTGGCAGCAGTTACGGCTGCAGCCTTGGTTCCCTCTTCGCTCACCTCAATCTTTGCCTTCTGGAGCATCTTGGATACAAAGACATTGCCCTCGGCAAACTTACTGAAGTTGGCCTTACCAGAATCAAACATGCTTGGAGCACCCAAGTTGCTGACGATCTCATTGAGCGGGAGTTCCAGTTCGGTGGTGAAACGTGGCAACTTAAGGTCTACCACACACTCTTCCATCTGTCCGCTGACAGCAGCCAGTTTCTCTGCATCAAGCGATTTCATCATCTCGTCGATAGACTTGCCCTCATGTGGCAGCAAGACGGTCATCGCATAGGCTCCATTGCCATAAGGAAGGTTGATGGCCGAGAACAGTTGATTGTCGGCAAAGAAATACTTGCCCGCACGGTGCATCATGTTCACGCGCTTGATGTCGCGAGTATAGCCCCTGAAGTTCTCCAGCTTGGTTTCGCTCTTCTTGAACTTCTTCTCCCAGCTGCCATTAAAGTAGATGGCGTTCATGATGTACGAGATGGCATTGGCGTCCACCTGATCGATAATAGTAGGAATCATGCCGTCGGTATGCTTCTTACACCAGTCGTTGATATGGGCTGTAGTCTTGCTACTACTGAAGTCAAGCGACTCTATGCCTGCCTGATAGTTGGCAGACACCGTCTTGGCGAACTCATTCTTCAAAACATAATGCTTGTTGAGCGCGATATAGTTGGCAATATTGACTGTGGTAGAAGGGTCAGCCTTAGCAGCATACTGCATCATGCTGCGACTGAAAGCGTTCAACTCGTCGAGAGTCATATCACCCTCACATCCCAAAGCCTTCAGTATCTCCTGCTGTGTCTGTCCGTCGGCACCATTGGCAAGCATGCCCATGAGGTAGGTGAGACTCAGCGGCGAGATGACCTTGGAGTCGAAACCAGCCACCTGCGAGAAGAAATTGAGTGCAAACTGATTGTTCTTCTTGACGAATGCCTCCTGAGCATCAGAAAGAACGAGATATTCCGGATCCATATTCTCCGCGTTACCTTTAGAAGCTTCCAAACTGGTGGTGCCTTCATGCACCTGGTTTTGTGCTTTCTTGCTTGTGCTGCAAGATGTGGTCAGCGCCATTGCCATAGCTGCGAGAGCCACTGTTGTCATTTTCTTGTTCATCATTATAATCTCTTATTTGTTGTTTTTACCTGATTAAACACCACTATGACAAAATCATTGCACGCCACCCGTGGCTTTTAACCGACATTAACAAAAAAGAGTAGAAGAATGAGCACCACCCTCCTACTCTTTTACCTTTTTTTTTACCTTTAAAAGGCAGCAAGGCACTTTTTTACCTTTTTACTTTTTTACCTTTTTACTTTTTTACTTTTCAACAAACTTATCTCCAGTCTGCTTGATGAGCTCCTTGGCATATTTCTCAGGATAGCCAGGGCGTACAGGACGAGCACCCAGTCCCTCCTTGGTACGTACGAAGTTACCATCCTTGTCGGTAGGCTTGATGATCATGTCGTTGTATTTCACCACCATGAATTGGAAGAGCTGCTTCCAACGTGTCAGCATCTGCTGAGCCTTCTCGATGCCATAATCGTTGAGATACTTGACTGCCTGCTGAGGATTCTGCGCATAGAGTTCCTGTGCCTTTGCCTCCACCTCTTTCTGGGCGGCAAAATAACTATTGTCAAGACTGTCGCGCACCTCCTTCAATGAAGGGAACAGCTGGCTGTAACGAGGATAAACCATATTGCTTGTCATATTGCAAACCCAATAGGCGTTCTTGTCACTGAAGGTAACAGCGTCGGCACCAGGTGTGTTGTAGCACTCTGGCTGAATGGTAGAGCTGCAATAAACAGGTGTGAAAGCCACCATGTTGGCATCATCGTTGCCAAACCAGAGCACACCGCCAATCTCGCGAGGCAACCAAGAGCGCATCTGACTTACATAGACGAAGCCACTCTGCTGTGTGCTTGTAGGACGCTCGTTGAAGCACTGCTTGCCATCCACCTTGAATGAAAGTGGTGTAGGACGATAAGGCATCTGCCAGATACCGCCACCCAAGTCGTCACCATCGGCTACCGAAAGCGGAGTGCCCTCATAATGATCGCGCATGCAAGCCTCCATATCCTGTACACTCACCTTGCGGTCGGGTACTATCCAGAGAGGCATGTCCTCTGCCTGAGGATTCTTGCCAAGCGCCCAAGGCAGGTAACGGCTCATGTCCTTGAAATGATTGAAGAAAGCCCAGGCACGCGCATCACAGAAGCGACGACCCGAGAAATCGGGCTTGGCATAAGCCATCTTCCAAGAGAAGTCGGCATCCTTGCCTTTATACCAGCCCTTGCTGCGTGCAAAATCCACCACATCCTTGGCATACATCACATTATGCTTATCCTTCATGTTGAACTTACCGATACGACTCTGGTTGGCATGAGCACAGATGGCATCATCAGGAATACGCTGAGCCACCCATACTACTCCCTTACTGCCGGCTCCCTTGCCCATCATCTCCATGATCCAAGCTTCGTTGGGATCGCAGATAGTGAAGGTCTCACCCTCTGAGTTGTAACCATAGGTATTGGCCAATGTAGTCATCACCTTGATAGCCTCGCGGGCTGTCTTGGAACGCTGCAAGGCAATATAGATAAGCGATCCATAATCGAGAACACCTGTAGAGTCGACCATCTCCTCGCGACCGCCATAGGTAGTCTCGCCAATGGTAACCTGCCACTCATTGATATTACCTATTACATTATAGGTCTCTGGCGCCTCTGGTATTTCGCCATGATACTTGTTGGTATCCCAGTCGTACACCTTGCGCATGGTTCCCTTGGCATGCTTGGCAGCTGGATAATGACAAAGGCTCTGGAACATACCATAATCGTCAGCACTGTAAGAACAGAGCACAGAACCATCTGCAGATGCCTTCTTGCCCACAATGAAATTGGTGCAGGCATCTGCCTCTGAGACACCGCCCACCAAAGCTGCAGCCATCAAGGCCGAAGCAAAAATTTTATTCATAAAATTACACCTTATTATATATATAAGGAGTTAGGAAAAACTCCCAACTCCTCAAGAATATTGTACTATAGAACAAAAAGAAAAGCATAAAGAGTCCTCCCTCTTCGTTCTTCTTCACTCTAAATCTTCAATTACTTACTCGCAGGCCTTGAAACTCATGTCCAATCCCTTCACGCTATGGGTAAGCGCACCCACAGAGATAAAGTCAACTCCCTGCTCGGCATAGTCGCGGATGGTGTCGTAAGTAATGCCGCCTGATGACTCCGTCTCGTACTTGCCGGCGATGATGTCCACTGCCTTCTTGGTATCAGGCACAGAGAAGTTGTCGAGCATGATACGGTTGACACCACCGTGCTTCAACACCTGGTCGAGTTCGTCGAAGCTGCGAACCTCAATCTCTATCTTCAGGTTGAGTCCCTTCTCCTTCAAGTAAGCATGACAACGGTCGATAGCGTTGTCGATACCACCAGCGAAATCGACATGATTATCCTTGAGAAGTATCATATCGAAGAGACCGATACGATGATTCATTCCTCCACCTATCTTCACAGCCTGCTTCTCAAGCATACGCAAACCTGGTGTGGTCTTACGGGTATCGAGAACATGTGTCTTTGTTCCCTCCAGACGCTTCACATACTTGGCTGTCATAGTAGCAATACCACTCATGCGCTGCATGATGTTGAGCATCAGTCGCTCTGTCTGAAGCAAAGAACGGATTTTTCCCTCTACCACCATGGCGATATCACCCTTCTTGACAGGAGTACCGTCCTGCATGAGCACCTCCACCTTCATGGTTGGGTCGAAACGTGCAAACACTTTCTTGGCTACTTCCACACCTGCCAAGATGCCATCTTCCTTGATGAGCAGATGGCTCTTACCCATAGCATCCTCTGGAATACAGCAGAGAGTGGTATGGTCACCGTCACCAATATCCTCAGCGAAAGCCAAGTCTATCAATTTGTCTTCTAACTGATCTACGCTTAACATAATCTATCGTTTTAGTTTTATTGATTACTCTTTGTTTATAATTGAACTACCGGATAAGAGGAGTGAAGGAGTGAAATCTCTATACTCCCAATCGATGTCCATGATGATAAGCTCTGAGGCGTCCGGCTTCGTCAGCCTTGACTTCTATCACGCCTCCAAGCCATTCTGTCATGGGCTGTTCGTGCCAAAAGGGAAAAGTCCTTGCCACAACACCCCTGTCGGACAACTCAACGATTCCTTGTTCTATGGCCGTTCCATCTTCCAGGACGATCTGATGAGCTGCATATCTCTTCATTCTCTCACTTCCGTTTGATTGGCTGACATTTGAACAGCTACCTATTTGATAGCCTTGACATCCACCTTCTCTATTTTCTTTAGTTCTCGAGGAGCGATAAGCTTTCTGTTGACAGCAGGAGTTGGCTTCAGAGGCATGTCGGCCTTGCGGGAAACTGTCTTTGAAGAAACCGACTCATCAGCCGGTTTCACAGTTTCTGCCGGAGTATTGACGCCGGGCTTACCCATACTGTCCTTGTCAAACCTGTCGGCATTACCCGATGATACATTAACGGGCTGTACTGGCTTCTTGTGCATCTTGATCATGCGGATATGATCCAGAAACATCAGTTTGAGCGTTGTTGCCGAACTGAAGTCGTTGGAGAAGTCACCACTGTTGAGCAAGAAGAATCCCTTGACACTCTTGATACCAAGCGTATCACGATCCTCCACCTGCATGGAGTAATGCTGAGAACTCTGTACATGAACTACCTGCGAGGCGATACTGTCGTTACTGAACTGAACCGCCAAAACAGCCAGTCCGTCACGTATACCATCCTGATAAATGAAATGCGACTCAAAATCGAGCATGATACAGTCACCCTTATGGAAAGACGTGTCTGCCTTCACCTCGAAATTATAATAGTTGAGTGGCTTGGCTGTCATGAACACCAATGATTGCGCACCACGCCAGATGTTGGTAGTGTCGCCCGAAGAAGCCAAATCGCCAAAGCGGCTCTGGTCGCTGGCATCTGCACCCAACGACACAGCCTCATCGTTGAGCCGGTCGCTAAGGTTCTTGTAGATGGTGTACATCTTGTCGGTATGGCGCATGTAGTAAACCATAGAAGAGTCGAACTCTGCCGATGTCACATCATGCTTTCGCAGCACGGCATCCTTGTAGATAAAGCGCTGCGTCTCATCGCCACCCTCATTCTGAACCATGGCCAAGGCGAGATGATAGTCATAAAGAATATCCTCCATCTTGCCCTGCGACAATACGTCATCGGGCAGGCTGGGCTTACACCCCGTAAGCGACATACAGCATGCCGACATCAAGAGAGCCAATACCCACAGAGTCTGCTTCATTTTCATCATGCCTTTTCCTCCTCATTCTTCGTGTCTAAATTCTCCTTATTCTTATCCGAAGTTTCTTCCTTCTTGTCCGTAACCTCCTCCTTCTTACCTAAAGCCTCCAACTCCTTACGACAGAAGAGCAAGAGAGAGACGATACCTACCGTGACACAAGCGTCGGCAAAGTTGAATACCGGATCGAAGAACGTAAACTCGCTTCCTCCACAAAACGGGAACCACGAAGGCCATGTAAAGGTGAAGAAAGGAAAACGGAACATATCGACCACCTTACCCATCATAAATGCTGAGTAACCTTGACCAAAAGGTACAAATTTGGCTACATAGAAAGGTTCGGAAGGAGTGAATATGAGACCATAGAACATAGAGTCTATCATATTGCCAATGGCACCCGTGGTAACCAGCGCCACCATATAGATATACAGCAGGCGATGGGTTCCGGCCTTGATGATGTTGCGCAGATAGCACAGCAGGACAATGATGGCAACAGTACGAACCAAACTCAGCGTGAGCTTGTTGATAAACGACATGCCCCATGCCATACCATTGTTCTCCACGAAATCTATAAAGAACCAGTCTGTAACACGAACAGACTCACCAAGGTAAAAGTGGGTTTTGATATATAGCTTGATTATCTGGTCAATAACCAGCAATATCACCACCATTGCCGTGACGAGCCATCCTGTATGAATTTTACATTGCTTCATTTATTAATAATTGAACTTTGGCAAGTTCAGAAGTTATAAAAGTTAAAGAAGTTATCACTCCCTTCAATCGTTAGAAGTTATAGCCAATAGCCTTGATGTTTTATTTCAAGTGCTCTAAAGCATTTGTCTAACTCCTTTAACTTTTTTTACTTCCCTGTTTGCGAAAGTTGAGTTAATGCTTTCTGGCTTGCTTAGAAGCGACACTCAACGTAGCATGCGGAACAGCCCGGAGACGCTCTTTAGGAATCAACTCTCCTGTCTCACGGTCTATACCGTAAGTTTTGTTCTTGATGCGAATGAGAGCGGCCTCCAACCCCAAGATGAATTTCTGCTGGCGCTGTGCCATCTGGATAATCTCCTCTTTGCTCTGAGCCTCACTACCCTCCTCCAAAGCCTTGTAGGTGGGTGATGTATCAATGATGTCATTACTGTTTGAATGATTGAGCTGTGCCATCATTTCCTCATAATTGGCTCGTGCCACTTTCAGTTTCTCGTTTATGATGTCGCGGAACTCCTCGAGCTCCTCATCACTGTATCTTTTCTTTTCGCTTGCCATAGATATTAAGTATTAAGTTAATAAAAATGTATGATTAATTTTTCTCTACCAGAATATTGAGCTTGAACTCGTCGAACTCAGTTTCTGATCCATTATTTTCTGCTATCAGGATAGAGTCAGCCAACACCTGTGTCTTGATGTAGTCGCCGAAAGCCTCTATGGCAGCATTGGTCTCCTCGTTAGGAGCCACAGTCACCTTGATGCGGTCGGTAATCTCAAGACCTGTCTCCTTGCGGAGGTTCTGGATACGGTTGATCAGCTCACGGGCCATACCCTCCTTCTTCAATTCAGGGGCCAACTCTACCTCAAGCGCTACGGTCAGATTGCCCTCGTTAGATACGAGCCATCCTGGGATATCCTCTGAGATAATCTCCACGTCGGCTACCTCTACCACGGCTTCCTGTCCGTCAACGTTCAGTGTGATGTTGCCTGCCTTCTCGAAGGCTGCAATCTGGTCCTGGTCGAGCGCTGACATCTGGGCTGCAACACCCTTCATCAGCTTGCCGAACTTCTTACCCATCACTCTGAAGTTACACTTCACCTTCTTCACGAGAATGCCCTGCCCCTCAATGAAGTTAACCTCCTTCACGTTCACCTCGTTTTTCAACAGTCCGGCTACTGCCTCGATGTGTGCCTTCTGTACATCATCTACGGCAGGAATCATGATCTGCTGCAGTGGCTGACGAACCTTGATGTTCACCTTACGGCGCAATGCCAATACCATAGAAGTAATCTTCTGGGCGATGGCCATACGCTCCTCCAGGTCGGCATCGATAGCAGCCTCATCGGCTACAGGGTACTTGTCGAGATGCACACTCTCCAACTCGCCGCCCAAGTCGTGATACAACTCGTCAGCATAGAAAGGAGCGAATGGTGCCAAGAGCTTAGCCACTGTCATCAGACAGGTATAGAGAGTCTGGTAAGCGCTGAGCTTATCCTCGCTCATCTCCTTACCCCAGAAACGTTTACGGTTCAGACGAACATACCAGTTGGAGAGGTCATCGTTGACGAAAGCATCGATGAGACGTCCTGCACGGGTTGGATCGTAACCAGCCAACTCTCTGTCAACGCCCTTGATGAGGGTATTGAGTGAAGAGAGAATCCAGCGGTCAATCTCTGGGCGCTTCTCGAATGGCACCTGAGCAGCCTCAGCATCGAAACCATCTACATTAGCATAGAGGGCGAAGAAGCTGTAGGTATTATATAAGGTACCGAAGAACTTGCGACGGGTCTCGTCCACACCATTAGGATCGAACTTGAGGTTGTCCCAAGGCTCGCTGTTGGTCATCATATAGAAACGAACAGGGTCGGCACCATACTTGTCGATCATCTCGAATGGGTTGGTCACGTTGCCCACGTGCTTACTCATCTTGTTGCCCTTGGCATCGAGAACGAGACCAGAAGAGATGACGTTCTTGAAGGCTACGCTGTCGAATACCATGGTAGCGATGGCATGCAGGGTGAAGAACCATCCACGGGTCTGATCCACGCCCTCGTTGATGAAGTCGGCAGGATAGAACTTAGGAGGAATAGCATATCCCTCGTAGGTGCTGTGGATGAGTGCATCGCGGTCAGCCTCTGTGCCACGGGCCATCTCTCCCTCGAATGGGTAGTGTAGCTGGGCGTAAGGCATTGAACCAGAATCGAACCAAACATCGATGAGGTCGCTCTCACGATACATTGGCTTGCCCTCCTCGTTAACCAATACAATCTTGTCAACGTATGGACGGTGGAGGTCTATCTTATCATAGTTCTCCTGACTGTAGTCGCCAGGAACGAAACCATTCTCCTTCAATGGGTTGCTCTGCATGATACCGGCAGCCACAGACTTCTCGATTTCAGCATAGAGCTCCTCAAGGCTGCCGATGCACTTCTCGCCACGGTTCTCATCACGCCAGATAGGCAATGGAGTACCCCAGAAGCGGGAACGTGAAAGGTTCCAGTCGTTCAGATTCTCGAGCCAGTTGCCGAAACGGCCGGTACCGGTGCTCTCAGGTTGCCAGTTGATGGTCTTGTTGAGTTCTACCATGCGCTCCTTGCGGGCGGTATCCTTGATAAACCAGCTATCCAATGGGTAGTAGAGGATAGGCTTGTCGGTACGCCAGCAGTGAGGATAGTTGTGCACGTGCTTCTCGCTCTTGAATGCCTTGCCCTCCTGCTTCAACTCGTAGCAGAGTACGATATTCAGGTCTTCAGCCTTATCAGAAGCCTTCTTATCCCAGACACCATCCACATTAAACTGTGGATCGTAGGCATTCTTCACGTAGTCGCCTGCGTGATGAGCGTATGCCTCCTTGTTGACGCAAGCGCTTACGAAGTTGGCATCGAGGTCTTCGATGAGATAGAACTTACCCTGGAGGTCAACCATAGGGCGGGTCTCGCCTTTCTTATTAATAAGGTAGAGCGCAGGGATGTTGGCATCCTTAGCCACCTTGGCATCATCAGCACCAAATGTAGGAGCGATGTGAACGATACCTGTACCGTCATCGGTAGTAACGTAGTCGCCGAGGATCACGCGGAAAGCCTCGCTATCCATCTCTACGAACTTATCGCGACCATCCTCAGAAGCGAATACTTTCTCAGGATGAGCTGCTGCATATTCTGTAACGAAAGCTGGAGCGAAAGCATCTACCTTCTCGCATGGCTTTACCCATGGCAGGAGCTGCTCATAGTGCATGCCTTCGAGGTCGGTACCCTTCATGTGGTCGATAACACGCCATGGGCACTGCTTCTTCTCCTTGTCGAATGGAAGGAGATTGCCCTCCTTGCACTCCTGGTCAGCCTTCAGATATGAACCTACCAGCGCCTCAGCCATCACGAGTGTCATAGGCTCGCCATTGTAGAGGTTGTAGGTCTCGATAGCTACATAGTCGATCTTAGGACCTACACAGAGAGCCACGTTTGATGGCAAAGTCCAAGGTGTAGTGGTCCATGCGATGAAGTATGGCTTGCCCCACTTGGTCCACTCAGCCTTAGGATCCTTGATGAGGAACTGAGCAGTGGTGGTGAGGTCCTTAACATCGCGATAGCAACCAGGCTGGTTCAACTCGTGAGAACTCAAACCTGTACCTGCGCCTGGAGAGTATGGCTGGATGGTGTAACCCTTGTAGAGCAGACCCTTGTTGTAGAGCTGCTTGAGGAGCCACCAAAGTGTCTCGATATACTTGTTATCGTAAGTGATGTAAGGATGATCGAGATCCACGAAGTAACCCATTTTCTCGGTCAGTTCACGCCATTCGGCAGTAAACTTCATCACATTCTCACGACACTTATGGTTATAGTCCTCTGTAGAGATATACTTCTCAGAAGCCTTGTTGTCGATATCCTTCTTGGTGATGCCGAGTTCCTTCTCGACACCAAGCTCAACAGGAAGTCCGTGAGTATCCCATCCAGCCTTGCGGTGAACCTGGAATCCCTTCATCGTCTTGTATCTGTTGAACGTATCCTTGATACTACGCGCCAGCACGTGGTGAATACCAGGGTGGCCATTAGCAGATGGAGGTCCCTCAAAGAAGATAAACTGAGGGCAGCCTTCACGCTCGTCAATAGACTTGTGGAAGATATCATTCTTCTCCCACTCTGCAAGTACGTCATTGTTGGTCTTTGTCAAGTTGAGACCATTGTGTTCGGCAAATTTCTTAGCCATATTACCTTATATATTATATTGTTTATTTTCTTTTGCGCGCAAAGTTACAAAAAAAATATGTTCCTCCCAAATCTAATATGATTTTTTTACAAAACAAAACCTCGCGCCATATCCCAAAAAGATATAACGCGAGGTAAATATCACGGTTTCAGAGCGATTTTATCGCTTTTTCGTCATTTTTTAGTGGCTCTCCTCCTCGGCAGCCTTTGTCTTGGCGTCGTTAGGACCGTAGAGACCATAATAAGCCTGGAAGCGGTTGTAGCCCCAGTTGGCCTTCTCCTTGTTTGGATCGAGTTCCTTAGCCTTATCGAGGTGCTTGATAGACTCCTCGTAAACAGCCTTACCCTCTTCCTTGCTAAGGTTAGAAGCCTTCACGTTGAGGCAGGCACCGAGATAAGTCATCACTACCACGTTGTCAGGCTGTACAGCAAGCGCCTTGTTCAGGCATTCGATAGCCTTGTCGGCATCGTTCTTGCTGATATAATACATACCTTTGTCGGCCAAAGCTACGAAGTTGTTTGGATTCTTGGCGATAGCACCGTCGAGCAACTCGACCTGCTCCTTCTCCATCTTCAATGAAGAGTACATGCTGTTCAGACCGTCCAGAATCACATCATTATTCTCGTCGTTGACATAGAGAGCCTTCAACTTCTCGACGTAAGCCAGAGAGTCAGCATGATTCTTCAAGGCGTCTTTCATCACGTAGAGCTTCAGGTTGAGAGCATCCTTAGCCTGCTCAGGATCCTTCATAGCGATGTCGCAATACTTCTCGCAGCGCTTGATGTCCTTAGCCTGATAAGCATAACGAGCGGCGAAGAGAGCCACCTGACCCAGGTAATCCTTCTCTGCCTCTTTCTCCTTTACCTTAGAATCGAAGAGAGGAGCATTCTCTGTATCGAGGAACGTACCCCAGTACTTGAGCACGTTCTCTGGCTGATTCTTCTGGGCAGCATCCTGACCGGCATTAACGAGCTGGATACGGGCTGGCCAAACGAGATCCTTGTTGCCATTATACTTAGGCTTCACCTTACCCTTGGCATCAGGGAGCTGGTCGTACTTGTAGCACTCAATGGCAGAGGCAAGCGCATTGTAGGCATTCTTGTACATCGACTCCTTGTCGGCTGTAGTTGTCTTCTTAATCTGGTCTTCCAATTCCTTGGCAGACTCCTTGTTGAAGGCATCCATACTGAGTTTAACCAGGTAGTTGTAAGCCTTGGCTCTCTCGGCGTCGCTTGCCATAGAAGCAAGATTCTGCTTTACCAATTCCTTGGCCTCAGAATACTTCTTGGCACTGAGCACAGCCTTGAGAGCATCGCTGTCGCCAGCAAAAGCTGATGTGGCACCTAGTACCAACATAGCAGCAACAATAAACTTTTTCATGTTCTTTATCAATTAAGTTTGTGTTAATTTGTTAATTCACATTATTCGAAGTCGATGTTGGGAGTTTCCTCTGTATCGGGAGTTTCCTCGCCCTCTGCAGATGCAGTCTCACCCTCTATCTCCTCGCTCTTCTTGGCCCATGCAGCCTTGCTCTCCTCCTCTACCGAAGCCTCAAGTTCCGAGCTCATCACCTTGCATACGCTGGCAATGACATCATTCTTCTTGGCCAGGTTGATGAGGCGTACGCCCTGTGTGGCACGTCCCATGACGCGGCACTCAGACACAGCCAGTCGGATAACAATACCGCTCTGGTTGATAATCATCAGGTCGTTTTCGTCGGTCACATTCTTGATAGCTACCAGTCGGCCGGTCTTGTCGGTAATATTCAGGGTCTTCACACCCTTACCACCACGGTTGGTCACACGGTAATCCATCACATCCGAACGTTTGCCGTAACCCCGTTCGCTCACCACCATGACGGTTTCCTTTTCAGGATCGTTGACAACGATCATACCTACTACCGCATCATCGTCACCATCAAGACGCATGCCACGAACACCCGTTGAGGTACGTCCCATCGTTCGGATAGTATTCTCATCGAAGCGTACAGCACGACCATTGCGGTTGGCCATAATCAGCTCGTTGTGACCATTGGTCAGACGAACGTCAACCACCTCGTCGCCCTCTACGATATTGATGGCAATCACACCATTGGCACGAGGACGTGAGTAAGCCTCCAGACAAGTCTTCTTCACCGTACCGTTCTTAGTAGCGAATACAATATAATGACTGTTGATGAACTCGGCATCGTTCAAACCTCTGAGACGGAGGAAAGCATTCACCTGGTCATCGCTGTCGATATTGAGAAGGTTCTGGATGGCACGGCCCTTAGAGTTGCGGTCGCCCTCAGGAATCTCGTAACACTTCAGCCAATAGCATCGTCCCTTCTTGGTGAAGAAGAGCATCGTCTGGTGCATGGTGGCAGGATAAATATACTCGGTGAAGTCCTTGTCGCGTGTACGGGCACCTTTGGCACCTACTCCACCACGTGCCTGCTCGCGGAACTCTGACAATGGAGTACGCTTGATATAGCCAAGATGGCTCACGGTGATGACTACAGGGTCGTTGGGATAGAAGTCCTCTGGATTGAACTCGTGGTCGTCGGGCTTGATCATGGTGCGGCGTGCGTCACCATATTTCTCTTTCACCTCGTTGAGTTCGTCCTTCATCACCTTCTTGCAAAGCTCAGGGTCATTGAGAATCTGGTTCAAATAGTCGATGGTCTTCATCAACTCGTCAAACTCGTTGTGCAACTGCTCCAAGCGCAAGCCTGTGAGCTGGCTCAGACGCATATCCACAATCGCCTTGCTCTGCAGTTCATCCAACTCGAAACGCTTCTCCAGGTTGCGCTGAGCATCAGAAGGAGTCTTGCTGGCACGGATAATATGTACCACCTCGTCGATATTGTCGCAGGCGATGATCAAACCTTCCAGGATATGAGCACGCTCCTGTGCCTTCTTCAATTCGAACTGAGTACGACGGATCGTCACGTCATGACGATGGTCTACGAAATACTTCACGCACTCCTTCAGGCTCAACAGGCGAGGACGGCCACCCACAAGGGCGATACAATTCACAGAGAACGAGCTCTGTAGCGCAGTCATCTTGAAGAGTTTGTTGAGCAGTACATTGGCGTTGGCGTCACGCTTCACGTCTACCACGATACGCATACCCTGACGACCAGACTCATCGTTCACGTTGGCGATTCCGTCTACACGGCCTTCCTTCGCAAGGTCGGCAATGGCCATCACGAGCTGTTCCTTGTTGACACCATAAGGAATCTCGGTAATACCGATTTTGTCGTGACTGTCGCCACACTCTATTTCGGCTGTAGCACGAACCACGATACGACCACGACCTGTCTCGTAAGCATCCTTCACTCCCTGGATACCATAAATAGTGGCACCTGTTGGGAAGTCGGGAGCAGGGATATACTGCATCAACCCATCGGTATCGATATCAGGATTGTCGATGTAGGCACAGCAACCGTCAATCACCTCACCCAGGTTGTGGGTAGGAATATTGGTAGCCATACCTACGGCGATACCATTACCACCGTTGACGAGGAGATTAGGAATCTTGGTAGGCATCACTGTAGGCTCCTGCAGGGTGTCATCAAAGTTGTTCATCATGTCGACGGTTTCCTTGTCCAGGTCGTCCATGATGTGCTCTCCCATCTTGGAGAGGCGGCACTCAGTATAACGCATGGCTGCAGGTGAGTCGCCATCCACAGAACCGAAGTTACCCTGTCCGTCGATAAGGGTATAGCGCATGTTCCATTCCTGTCCCATACGAACAAGGGCACCGTAAACAGAACTGTCGCCATGAGGGTGATACTTACCCAACACCTCACCTACTACGCGGGCACATTTCTTATAAGGTTTGTCACTGGTGTTTCCAATTCCCAACATACCGTATAGGATACGGCGATGTACAGGCTTGAAACCATCACGCACATCAGGAAGGGCACGAGCCACGATCACCGACATAGAATAGTCGATGTAGGATGACTTCATCTCCTCCTCGATGTTGATTTTCATGATTCTGTCATGATCAAGAGTCTGATTTTCGTCCATTTAAATCTAACGTTGTATTTTTAATTGTTTTATTCTTCATTTTTGCGGCAAAATCGCCTCTAAGGCCTTTTTTTTGCGTTCTAAGCGCTTTTTGCCAAATGCTAATTCCCGACAAAGGTACAAATAATAATTCAATAAAAGCCGTCAAATCGAAAAAAAAAACACGAATTTAGCATTATTTTGTTTTTCATGGGAGGTTAACGGCAAAAAGTGTCATTAGTATATTCATGCAGTAATTGCAAAAAAATGAAAATCTCAACTGCAAAACAATATCGCCTCAACTGGAAAAATATTTTTTCACAACTACAAAATTATTTTTTCACAATTAAGTATAGCTTACTGGCGAATAAATATACAAAAGCTTTCCTGTCACCTTTTTCAGGATTTGTTGCGAGATCTTAAAACATTTCTGTTAAGCCAAATCAGCCAAACAAAGACTAAATCTGTCTATTAAGACCGAAACGTACAACAATAACGGGCAAAGCAAGCCATCTATTAAGACCAAGGCCTGTCATCTATTAAGCCTCATCATTCCGTCAAAAAATACAAAAAAACACCCATCAGCAAAAGCCAAAGAATATTATGGCCGAAGAAAACTTCCCCGTCTTGTATTGTCATTCTTAAAAAATAATGCAACAGCCTCAAAAAAGCCTGCAAAAGCCTACTGCACCCGATTTAAAGCAGCGAAACCTTTCCGTAAGCAATGTCAACGATCTTTTTACGGCGAGCTACACCTATTATATATAAAGCCTCTTTAGACGAGCAGTGAAAATAAGTCTTAACCACCTTGACAAGTTCCTCTTTGCTAACAGAGGTAGCCTCACCAACATATGCCTTGCGAACCGCCTTCTCTATATCAGCCATTTTGTACTCATGATGACGCTTGTGAAGATAAGAGAAAACAATAATAGCAAAGACTACTACCAAAACCACTAAGAGGATCAAATTCGAATTGCTCATGATATATAACAGTTAATAAATTGTTTATAAAATTTAGATATTCACATTCTCTCAACAATGCCCAAAGCATTACTTGTCGCTGCAAATATAATGAATTATCTTCAAACTTCCACATATATCACACAAAAAAAAGCAAAAAAAAATACTTTTCTATTGCTATATCAAAAAATATATGTAATTTTGCCCCTAAACTAAAAATACATAGTCGAAGTCCATAAGAAACATAAAGATTCAACTATAAACATGAAAGAAACTGTAAAAAAAGCATTGACAGGCGATTTCAATCGCAAGAAAGGGCTCATGTTCCTCATCACAGCCCTACTTACTGTCTTGGTATGGAATCTGCCTATTGACTGTTTTGGCATTGAAGGCCTGACCGTAGTACAACAACGCATCATCGCCATCTTTGTGATGGCTGTGATGTTATGGCTGACAGAGGCCATACCGGCATGGGCCACTTCCGTGGTCATCATTTTCGTATTGCTGTTTGGCGCGTCCAACTCAGCCTTCAACATCATGCAAGGTTCTGAGGGTGAATACGGAGACCTGCTGGAATACCAAGGTATCATGGCATGTTTTGCCGACCCAACCATCATCCTTTTCTTAGGAGGCTTCATCATGGCCATAGCTGCTACCAAAAGTCGCCTCGACGTACTCATGGCCAAGACACTCATCGCTCCTTTCGGCAAGCGTTCAGAAAATGTGCTTTTGGGCTTCATGCTCATCACTGGTATTTTCTCCATGTTTATATCCAACACCGCCACCGCTGCCATGATGCTTACTTTCCTGACACCGGTATTCAAGGCTCTTCCTGCCAATGGCAAGGGGCGTATAGCTCTCACCATGGCCATCCCCATCGGAGCCAACCTGGGCGGTATGGGAACGCCAATCGGAACACCTCCTAACGCATTTGCCTATAAGGTACTGACAGCTCCAGACGGCCTGAACCTCGATATCGGTTTCGGCGACTGGATGATGATTATGTGCCCGATGGTGATCGTGATGCTCGTCATTGCATGGTTTATCATCCGCAAGATGTTCCCATTCTCACAGAGAACCATCGACCTGAAGATTGAAGGCGAAATCGAGTTCAACTGGCGAACAATCGTTGTGGCAGGCACCTTTGTACTCACTATCCTGCTTTGGATTTTCGGCAAGAACTATCTTGGCATCAATGCCAACACCGTGGCCATGCTGCCAATAGCAGTATTTGCCTTCACGGGAGTAATTACAGCCAACGACCTGAAGGAAATAGACTGGGCCGTGATCTGGATGGTTGCCGGCGGATTTGCACTTGGACTTGCCATGAACGGAACAGGACTTGCCGAAGCAGCTGTTAAGAGCATTCCTTTCGGCGAATTCAACCCATTTGTCATCATGGTAGTTTCAGGACTCGTATGCTTTACCCTGAGTAACTTTATCAGCAACACGGCAACAGCAGCATTGCTGATACCTATCCTTACCGTGGTTTGTGCCGGTATGGGACATTCGCTCGACGCCATAGGTGGCACTTCTACCATTATAATAGGCATGGCTGTTGCCGCTTCATGCGCCATGTCGCTCCCAATCTCCACTCCTCCTAATGCCATCGCCTACTCTACCGGTTTGATACAGCAAACCGACATGGTGAAGGCAGGTCTCAGCATAGGAGTCATCAGTATGATTATAGGATATGCTGTACTCATCACTTTCTGCAAGATGGGAGTCTTGTAAATAGCAAAAAAAGAAACTTAAAGTCACGAATGAAGAAAATAGTAATCGGAATTGACGTTGGAATATCAACAACAAAGATTGTAGGAATTGACGAGAAGGGCATGGTGATCAGCCCTATCCGTATCAAGGCAACCGACCCCATCACTTCGCTCTACGGAGCCTTTGGCAAGTATCTGCACGACAACAAAATCAAGTTGGACGAAATAGAGCATGTCATGCTTACCGGAGTAGGCGCAGCCTATATTGACGAACACATATACGGCTTGCCCACCTCAAAAAGCGAAGAATTCATAGCAGACGGATTGGGAGCAAAATACGAAAGCAAACTTGACCGAATGATCGTTGTGAGCATGGGCACAGGCACCTCTTTGGTAAAATGCGATGGCGAAAACATCAAGCACATCGGAGGAATAGGAATCGGTGGAGGCACACTTGCCGGTCTGAGCCGAATAATGCTTAAAACCGATGACATAAAACAGATAACGAACCTTGCAAAAGACGGAGATGTATCAAAAATCAATCTCCTGATCAAAGACATCAGCGCCAAACCTCTTCCTGGACTTCCTATGAGTGCCGTGGCGTCACTCTTCAGCAATGCCAAGACCAATGCTTCTCGAGAAGACATCGCAAAGGGCCTTATCTGGATGGTGCTGCAATGCATCGGTTCTGCCACTATTCTGTCTTCGCTCGAATCGGGCATCAAAGATTTCGTACTCATAGGCAACCTGTCGCTTTTGCCCTTGTGCCGGGAAGTTTATCCAGCTATGGAGAAGGTGTACGGAGTAAGATTCCATGTACCCAAGTATTCTGAATTCTGCACTGCCATTGGTGCGGCACTCGACTACAAGCGTCAACAAAAATAGAGCATAAAAACACCTCAACCAAAGCCCTCTTCCATACACATCTACAGGAAAGGACTGATAAACAAGAAGTTATTCGTTTTGGACAACCACCATTTTATAGAGTTGTCCAAAACGATTTTTTATACACCTGATTTTCAGCGACTTGACATATTTTAACACAAGAAAAGTTGTCCAAAACGTACAACTTTGGAATATCTTTACTATCTTTGCATTGTCCAAAACTAAGGTTTTTACACCTTCTTTTGACGTAATAAATTAGTATTAAGCAAATTAAATACATACCTTAAAGTAAAACAAGAAAATGATACAAACTGTAGTTAAGCGCGACGGACGCATCGTTGGTTTCAACGAACAAAAAATCATGGCAGCAATCCGCAAGGCAATGCTCCATACCGACAAGGGTGAAGACAGCTCCCTCATTGAGCAAATAACCGACCATGTGGCTTATCGTGGCAAAAGCCAGATGAGCGTAGAGGCCATTCAGGATGCTGTAGAACTGGAGCTGATGAAGAGCGCCCGCAAGGACGTGGCACAGCGCTATATTGCCTACCGCAACCAGCGTAGTATTGCCCGTAAAGCAAAGACTCGCGATATATTCATGAGTATTGTGAATGCCAAGAATAACGATATTACCCGTGAAAACGCCAACATGAATGCCGACACACCCGCCGGCATGATGATGAAGTTTGCTTCAGAAACCACCAAACCATTTGTAGACGACTATCTTCTGAGCGAAGAGTCGCGCGACGCCGTCAAGCACAACTACCTCCACATACACGATAAGGATTACTATCCCACCAAGAGTCTTACCTGCGTACAGCATCCACTCGATGTCATCCTGCAGCATGGATTCACAGCCGGTCATGGCTCAAGCCGTCCTGCCAAGCGCATAGAGACAGCAGCCGTCCTGGCCTGTATCTCGCTGGAAACATGCCAGAACGAGATGCACGGAGGCCAGGCCATCCCTGCATTCGACTTCTATCTTGCGCCCTATGTACGCATGTCGTATCAGGAAGAGGTGAAAAATCTCGAAAAGTTGACAGGAAAGGATTTAAAACACCTTTATAATATAGAGATTGACGATTATCTGCAGAAAGACCTCGAGGGACTGGAAGGAGACGCGCGATTGGAACAGCATGCCATCAACAAGACTGTAAACCGCGTACATCAGGCAATGGAGGCTTTCATCCACAACATGAACACCATTCACTCACGTGGTGGAAACCAGGTAGTATTCTCATCCATCAACTACGGTACAGACACCAGTGCTGAAGGCCGCTGCATCATGCGCGAGATTCTGGAAAGCACCTACGAAGGTGTGGGCAACGGTGAGACTGCCATCTTCCCTATCCAGATTTGGAAGAAAAAACGTGGCGTGAACTATCTCCCAGAAGACCGCAACTATGATCTCTATCAATTAGCTTGCAAGGTGACAGCACGTCGCTTCTTCCCCAATTTCCTCAACCTCGATGCCACATTCAACCAGAATGAGAAATGGCATGCAGATGATCCTGAACGCTACAAGTGGGAAATTGCCACAATGGGTTGCCGCACCCGCGTGTTCGAAGACCGTTGGGGAGAGAAGACAAGTATTGCACGTGGAAACCTCAGTTTCTCTACCATCAATATTGTTAAACTTGCCATCGAATGCATGGGCATAGAGGACAAAAAGCAGCGCATCGACATGTTCTTTGCAAAATTGGACAACATCCTGCAGATTACAGCCAAGCAACTTGATGAACGCTTCCAGTTCCAGAAGACAGCAATGGCCAAGCAGTTCCCGCTGCTGATGAAATATCTCTGGATAGGTGCCGAGAAACTGAAACCAGAAGAATCTATAGAAAGTGTCATCAACCATGGAACTTTGGGTATAGGCTTTATCGGTCTGGCAGAATGCCTTGTAGCCCTCATTGGTCACCACCATGGTGAAAGCGAGGAAGCACAAGAACTCGGACTCAAGATTGTGACCTATATGCGCGACAGAGCCAATGGATTCAGCGAGGAGTATCATCACAACTACTCTATTCTCGCCACACCAGCCGAAGGACTCAGCGGTAAGTTTACAAAGAAAGACCGCAAGGAGTTTGGTATTATCCCTGGCGTGACCGACCGCGACTACTATACTAATTCCAACCACGTTCCAGTATACTATAAGTGCACAGCCTTGAAAAAGGCACAGATTGAGGCGCCTTATCACGACCTCACACGTGGTGGACACATTTTCTATGTAGAAATTGACGGTGACGCAACCCATAATCCTTCTGTCATCTCGAGTGTAGTTGATATGATGGACAAATATAACATGGGATATGGATCAGTAAACCACAACCGCAATCGCTGTCTTGACTGTGGATATGAGAATGCAGATGCCAATCTGGAAGTATGTCCTAAGTGCGGAAGCCACCACATCGACAAGCTTCAGCGAATTACCGGTTATCTTGTAGGTACTACCGATCGTTGGAACAGCGGAAAGTTGGCCGAACTCCATGACCGTGTAACCCATATTGACACACCCAAGCAATAAGTGACTGAAGTTTCGCATGTACGGAAGTTATAGTAGTTAAAGAAGTTATCACTTCCTTCGGTCGTTAGAAGTTATAGCCAATAGCCTTTTTGGTTGTATATTTAGCTATAAAGCATATGGCTTTAACTTCTCTAACTTCTTTAAATTCTTTAACTTCCCCATTTGCGAAAGTTGAGTGATGAAGATACAAAAAATGAAAATTCTGACAATTGCATAACACAAAGATGATTAGCATTTTAAGCATCGTACACGACACAATGGTAGACGGTCCGGGATTCCGGACCTCTATTTATTGTGCAGGTTGTCCTAACCATTGTCCCGAATGCCACAACCCACAGTCGTGGAACATTAAAAACGGAACCATGACATCGACAGCCGACATCATGAAAGAAATCATGAGCGATCCCTTTGCCAATGTCACTTTCTCTGGTGGCGATCCTATGTTCCAGGCAGAAGGATTTACAGAACTGGCAAAAGCGATACGCAAAGAAAGTGACAAAACCATTTGGTGTTTTACCGGATACAAATATGAAAACTTACTGAAAAACCCCAAGCAACTCGCCTTGCTCCAACAGATTGATGTACTGGTAGACGGTCCCTTCATCAAAGACTTGCGCGATGAAGACCTGTTCTTCCGTGGCAGCAGCAATCAGCGCATCATCAACGTCAGAAAGTCATTGGAAAAAGGTGAAGTAGTAGAACTCATCTTCACAAAAGACAACCCTAACCCACAACTCTGACAGACACATCACACAATATCATTGCTTGCTGAAAAATCTGCATAGGAAGCATCCAACTCAGCCATCAATATTTTCACGTAATCGCGTTGCCAGTCATTCAAATGGCAGCGCTTGTCGTTGTAAAGCAGCAAGTCTGCATCAACAACCACAGTCCCCTTAGCCTTATCTTCAGGTTTTCTTCCGCACAGAACTTCTATCCGCTTCAGTTCTTCCTGCACCTGCTGCATTGACCTTGCAGAAGAAACCATCACCAGCATATTCAAAAACTTACAGGAAGACTCCATTCCGATAGGTTCTGTCCACAGCTGGCGAGTAACCATGAGTTCACCAAAAGCTTGTCGCAGCAAACAGATGGCTTGTTCTATATGTTGCTCGGGAAACGTATTAGATCCCAAAGAAATGATAATTTTTGTCACTATAGTTACCTTTTTGGTTCTTTGCTGTGCAAAGTTAGTGAAAATACTTAAAAAAAACACCTGTTATCCGTATTTTTTTATATTTTTGCAATATGAACTGCATACGTAAACATATCATAAGCTTCGCCATGCTACTTATGTGCGCCACCAGTAGCGCACAAATGAAATGGAATCAAAGCTATCAGACATACATCAACCAGTATAAGGATCTCGCCATCGAGCAGATGCTTCGTTACCGCATACCCGCAAGTATCACTCTTGCCCAGGGACTCTTTGAGAGCCGAGCTGGACAGAGCGATCTCGCAAGACAAGGCAACAACCACTTTGGCATCAAATGCCATAACTGGACAGGTCCTACCCAATACCACGATGACGACGCACGCGGCGAATGCTTCAGAGTGTATCAGGATGCCAAGGAGAGTTATGAAGACCACAGCCGTTTTTTGGCCAAGCAACCTCGTTATTCACGCCTTTTCTGTCTCAACACCACAGATTACAAAGGATGGGCTCATGGACTTAAGTCGTGCGGTTATGCCACTAATCCCCAATATGCCAACAAACTCATTCAAATCATAGAACTTTACAGGCTACAAGACTATGACAAAGCCAAAAGCTTCGACCGCTTTATGGCAACTCACAGCGGAACAGATGTTCCCATCAATGCAGAAGGGACATTACACCCCATACATATTTTCAACGACAACTATTATCTTTATGCTCGTGAAGGCGATACCTTCAAAAGCATAGGAAGAGAAGTGAACATCAGTTGGCGAAAGTTGGCTAAATACAACGAAAGAGACAAGAAGGCCATTCTGCACAAGGGCGACGTCATCTATCTGAAGAAGAAACGCAAAAAGGCACCCAAACAGTACAAGCGCCGTCCTCATACAGTAATGCCAGGTGAGAGCATGTACACCATCTCACAGAAATACGGCATACGTCTGAAGTACCTGTACAAGATGAACCATCTGTCTCCGGACTACCAAATCCGTCCGGGCGCACAGTTGAAAGTAAGATAAAAATAAACAAAAATAACAAGACAGTCTGATGAAAAAAAGCATATTGACACTTCTCATAATCCTCACAATGATGCCAGGCATCACAAGTGCACAGGACTTTGGCAAATATTTCGTAGATAAAACTCTACGAATCGACTATATCTTTGCCGGCAACTCACAAAAGCAGATGATTGCAGTCGACGAACTCAATGTCATGCCACGATGGTATGGGAAGAGGCATCGGCTCAAAGAATTGCCAATGGAAGGTAATGGGCAAATCACGGTCCGCGACCATCAATCCGGCAATATTATCTATCGCAATTCCTTCTCTACACTCTTTCAGGAATGGCTCACCTACCCAGAAGCCAAAACGCAGACCAAGAGTTTCGAGAGCATCTTTTTAGTACCCATGCCAAAAGACACGATTGATGTAACCATCGACCTGCGCAACAACCGTCGCGAAATCATGAGTACACTCACCCATCAGATAGTGCCCGACGACATCCTGATAAGACACAAAGGCGAGAATCCAACTCCCTTTGTAACACTTCATCAAGCAGCCGACACCACCAATTGCATCCATATTGCCTATCTGGCAGAAGGCTACAAGCAGGAAGAAATGGGACTGTTCATTAAAGATGCACAGACAGCTACCGATGCATTGTTTGCGCACGAACCATTCAAAAGCAAGAAAGACAAGTTTAACATCATAGCCGTTAAATCGGATTCAGAAGAAAGCGGAACAAGCGAGCCATCCAAAGGCATCTGGAAGAACACTGCACTCAGTTCACATTTCGATACGTTCTACAGTGACAGATATCTTACCACACTCCATCTCAAAGATGTACACAACTGGCTTGCTGGCACTCCCTACGAACACATTATTATATTAGTAAATACTGAGAAATATGGAGGAGGCGGAATTCTGAACTCCTACAATCTCTCAATGACCCACAACGAATGGTTCAAACCCGTAGTAGTACATGAGTTCGGACATTCTTTTGCCGGACTGGCTGATGAATACGCATACGAGGACGAGGCCATTCCGATGTATCCACACGATGTGGAACCATGGGAATCGAACATCACAACACTGGTCGATTTCAAAGGAAAATGGGAAAACCTGATCAAGCCTGGCACGCCTATTCCTACCCCACTCTCACGCAAAGCCAAAGACGTGATGAACAAAGTAGGCGTCTACGAAGGAGCTGGCTACAGCCTCAAAGGCGTATACCGAGGCACACAAGACTGCCGCATGAGAACCAATCAGAATCCTGAGTTCTGCCCAGTCTGCCAACAGGCTATCAGCCGCGTCATAGATTTCTATACCAAATAAAGATAAAAATCCTTTAAGTAACCATTAAACGAGAAAACTGATATGAAAAAACTGACAACAGCCATCAATTATCTATTAGTACAACCCGACGAACTGCCCCCTGCAGAACAAGCATTGGTACAAAAAGCCATTGACGCAACAAATAATTCATATGCACGATACAGCAACTTTCACGTAGGAGCAGCCTGCTTGTTAGAAAACGGAAATGTTGTTATTGGAGCTAATCAGGAGAATGCAGCATTCCCCTCTGGACTGTGTGCTGAGCGTACAGCCATATTTGCCGCACAGGCCAATCATCCCGATCAGCCTATCACAACCCTTGCCATAGCCGCAAGAAATGTCAATGGATTGCTGAAGTCGCCCATATCACCTTGCGGTGCCTGCCGACAAGTAGTACTCGAGATAGAAGACCGTTACCAGCGACCTGTACGCATCTTGCTATACGGCACAGAGGGCATCTATGTGTTTGAAAGCATCAAGGACTTACTTCCCTTTAGCTTTGTTGATGCCAATATGCACTAAAGCCTCGCCTGCCACTTTGCCATTCAGTGCCTTCAGCATATTTCCTATCTGCGCCATACGAGCAGGTTCTTCGCCTGTCCGATATTTACGAAAACAGTTCTGGGCTGCATAAAAGTTGCTCCATGCATCAGCCCAGTCTTCGCCAAACAGAAAGCAGAAACCTAAACGGTAATATGCCTCGGCACGCTCTTTTTCATAGCACAGTTTGAGCATATCTTGATAGCAGGGTACAGCTTTCTCGTAATGCCTGAGATTAAAATAGCTCTCAGCCAAGGCCCAATAGTAAAAAGAACGCTCATGGGGTGCGAAGTTCACCAACTTGGGAATTGCGACAGTCAGATGTTTTACGGCATTCTCATAGTCCCACTCGTAATAATAGCATACACCCAAATATGCTTTATAACGAGGGTTCAGACGATATTGCTTATCCAGTCCCTGTAGGATAAGCAGACACTCATGATATTTCTGAGAAGCGAAGTATTCCAAAGCCTTACCCAATAGCTCTGCATCTTTTTGCTTGTTGTGGGTTGGAGCGCTTTGGGCATGTGTCAAAAGACAAACGAAAACAAAAGCAATAAGGGTTAGCCATCTCGTAGCCAACCCTTTGCTCTTATATAGCAAGTTCTGCATATATGTCATTTTCTTTGCCAATTTCTGTTATTTGCCGCTTTCGCTTTCTTCTGCCTTTTCCCGATGCTGATAACAACCTGCATCAGGTTTTTCTTGATCTCGTTCTGTGCCGTCTCTATCAGGTGCCGATGACTTAGGATTTGCCCATCCCACAGCTGCCGACTTACTTAGAAGACGGAAGTCATATACTAAATTATCTGTATCAAATTTCACGAAATGTTCTTTTCCAAAGAAAATGTACTTACCTTCACGCTCTATAGAATCACCTTTCTCATAGAGAATACTGTCACCAAAGACTACATCAGGACACTTTTCCTTATCCTTGTCATTCATCTCCACTGTACGCAATACACTGTAACTGAAGTTAGCTTTCAGAGGTTGTTCCTCTACTGGCGTCCATACCACTTCATCATCAGCATAGCCCGTGACAAGAGAGTTGGTTACATCCAACTGATATACAGGCGCCTTGAATCCTAATGCCGACTTACGGCGAGAATCAAATGGATAGAACTGAGCCAAGGTAGTATAATTCATAGTTACCGAACCGCCATAGACATAAAGACAATGATTCAGCGTATTGGATATCTGACAATTCTCTATCTTGACTATGGCAGCAGAGTCTACCATAACTCCATATCCCTGGCAATTATGAATAGTAGACTGCAACAGTTCTAATTTTGACAATTTTGAGACAGTCTCGTCATGACAAGAATCAACCATTATACCATTATACGCACTATGGATATCTGCAAACTGAATTTTGTTTCCAACCGAGGAACTTCGAAGTCGCAAGCCTTGCCACTGACCAGGAGTACGGTCGTAAGGCAAATAGTCAAACATATTGTCGATGCGGTCTCCCCTCAACAAAACCTCGTTGCCTTTTTCACCTTCTATCTTCAGTGTTCCATATACATCAAGTCCGGCATTCTCATGAAAATAAAGTTTCACACCTGGCTTGATTGTCAATGTGGCAGTACTGTCTACCTTGATGCCTCCATATACGACAATCGGTTTTCCCTGATTCGAAAAGACTTCGTTTACCCCCTTGGCAATTATCTTATCTTTCAAAAACTCGGCATCCCAGGAATATGCATTGAGGTTCACCTTCTGTTGCACACCACTCTCAAGCAGGAAAATCAGATTGTCTTCTACCAGATTGGGCGCATCAGTATGCTGCAATTTGGAAGTAAGCTCAACAAACACCCTGATACTATCTCCCTTGCGTATTTCCACATCCTGAGTCTGAAAACCAGAAGCCTGTCCAAGATAAGTACCATCTACATTGACTCTGAAACCATTCTGATTACCACTTTCCAGTCGCACAGACTGACATCTGATACCTTTGCCCGCGCGATTATAAACCCACATGGTCTTAGTAGGTGTAGGTACGTTAGAGAATGTTGTGTCCAGACTCAACGTATCCACGGAAAAAGACAGCACATCACTTGCAGATGTTGTAAAACTATCATCATCTACACACGAGGCTGTCATCAGTCCGAAGACTACACATATTATATAAAATATAGCTTTAATCTTTTTCATTATCTATATAACGAAAAAATTCCCATCTTATTGCTTTATGCCATTTCACATGTGAGAAGTTAAGGCTATTTAAGAAATAATGCACACCAAAAGTTCCCTTCGTGCACTCACCACCAACTTACCCTACAAGAACAAGGCAAAGATAGAAGCGCCTATAACGGTCATCACACCACATACCACAATAGAGAGGCTGCTCATAGCTCCTTCTATCGTTCCCATTTCCATGGCCTTGACTGTACCAAGTGCATGAGACGAACAACCTATGGCTATACCCCTGGCAATTGGTTCTTCTATACGCAATAACTTAAGGAAGACCTCAGCAAAGATATTTCCCAACACTCCTGTAATGATAATGACTACTACCGATACAGAGACATGTCCTCCCAACTCTTCTGCCACACCAATACCTATCGCCGTCGTGATTGACTTTGGCAAGAACGTGACATAAGCGGCATGATCGAAATGAAAAAGTATTGCCAGAATCAATACAGAGCACAAACTGGCAAGCACACCCGACGAGATTCCTATCAGCACTGCCTTATAATTACGCTTCAATAGTTCCACCTGCTGATACAAAGGCACAGCAAGACATATGGTTGCCGGAGTGAGAAGGAAACTGATACAATTGGCGCTGGCATTATACGAAGAGTAACTGACACCTGTTATCAACAGAACCACAATTACCAACACGATAGATATCAAAAGAGGATTCATCAAAGACCAACCCGTCTTAATTTTCAAAGCCAGACCAATGCTGTAAGATGCCAAACTAAGCAGCACACCGAAAAATACCGAATCTTGAAATACAGACATCATTTTTTCTTTTCCTTTCCTTTTCGTATAACATATTGCGTCAGAACTCCCGACACTCCCATTACAACAAACGTACTGACGATAGTAACTACTACATATTGCAACCAGGCATTGCTGATAGCCGACCACGAATCTATGAGTCCTACAGCAGCGGGGATGAACATTACCGGCATGACTGCAATCAGAAAGCTGCTTGTCTCACGAATATCCTTCACTTTGATCCATTTCAGTTCAAGAGCCATAAAGAGCAAGACAATACCATAAATACTCGCTGGAATGGGCAACGGCAAGCAGTAATGGAGCAATTCACCCATAAAAGAAAAAGCGATGATAATCAAAAACTGTATGAGATATTTCATTGTTAACTATATGGTTTTCTAAGAAAACATTATTTGTTTTTTATTTCTTGAATATACTGCTCAATAAATCTCGCTGTTTTCTCTGTACCCAAACGCACACTGTCAACACACAAATCATAATCCTGAGCATTACCCCATGTCAACTCCGTATAATATTTGTGATAAGCCTCACGGCACTCATCTGTATGTTCTACGAAATCCTTGGCATCCGCAAAAGAAATATGTTGTTCCTGTTGAACTGCATCCACACGCTCATCAAGACCTCCTTTCAAGAAGAGCGATACCAGATCCTTGCGCTCTCTGAAAATATAATTACCACATCTTCCAATGATGATACAGTCCTCATCTCCTATCATTGCAGCAAGAGCATGCAATGGCTTTTCCGTCAAGTCTCGTCTATTCTCTCCAAAAGAAGAAATGGCAAAGAGCAACTCATCGACAGGACGTTCATCAAAAAAAGATTCCATCTCATCAAGCATACCTCTTTTGTCAGCCATCTCCAGCAAGTTTTTACGAGTATAAAAAGGAATACCATAATGCTTTGAAAGCAACTTACCAACATTTGCAGCACCACAACCGCACTGCCTTGCTATTGTTATTATCATACTGAAAACTATTTAGTGTATCAATTTACATATAACAAAAAAGCTAAGAAGAAAATTCTTCTTAGCCTTATTGTCGGGGCGACAGGATTCGAACCTGCGACCACCTGGTCCCAAACCAGGAGCGCTACCGGGCTGCGCTACACCCCGTAAATACAATGTATAAATGAACTAAGAATAAGTCGGGGCGACAGGATTCGAACCTGCGACCACCTGGTCCCAAACCAGGAGCGCTACCGGGCTGCGCTACACCCCGTTTATATTCTTTTTGGCTCATCTTGTACACAGTATCAACTGCATTTCTGATTTGCGGTTGCAAAGGTAGTACTATTTTTTGATTCCACCAAATTTTTCATTAACTTTTTTCCAAAAATGCCACAAAAAAAGAACATCTAAGCAATCATAGACAGGAGCAACAGCCCTCTACACACAACAACAATATGATTTACAGAACATCCTCGTAGTTTCATACTAAAAGAAAAAGTTGCATTTCCACGAATAAAACGTGAGAAATGCAACTTTTATTTTAGCTTAATGTACTGACTCGATTACTTAACCTTGTCAACGATAGCCTTGAAAGCCTCAGGGTTGTTTACAGCGAGGTCAGCGAGAACCTTACGGTTAATCTCGATACCTGCCTTGTGCAGAGCACCCATCAACTGGCTATAGCTCATGTTCTCAAGACGCGCAGCTGCGTTGATACGCTGAATCCACAATGCGCGGAAGTTACGCTTCTTGTTACGACGGTCACGATAAGCGTAGGTAAGACCCTTCTCCCAAGTGTTCTTAGCTACTGTCCATACATTCTTGCGAGCTCCATAATAACCCTTAGTGAGCTTCAAGATTTTTGTTCTTTTTGCTTTAGATGCAACGTGATTTACTGATCTTGGCATAATTTTCTTTCTTTAAAAGTTCGACTAAAAAGTTAATAATTAACGAAGGCAGAGCAAGTCGCGTACCTGCTTCAGATTTGAACGATCTACGAGAGTCTCACCAAGGAGGTTTCTCTTCTGCTTCTTTGTCTTCTTAGTCAAGATGTGACTGTGATAAGCGTGATGACGCTTGATCTTACCTGTACCGGTGAAACGGAATCTCTTCTTTGCGCCGGAATTAGTCTTTACTTTTGGCATTTTTACTTTTAATTTAAATTGTTATTTATTTAACGGATGGCAACGCATATACCACGGCGTTACGCATCTCTTTTTTCTCTATTAATCCTCGTTGTTCTCTGCGAGTTTCTTCAGGGCATCACCACCCTTAGCGTTGGCAAGCAAACCATTCTTCTCTGCATTGGCATCACGTTCTGCCTGTGCAGCAGCCTTGGCTTCAGCCTCACGCTTCTCACGATCCATTTTCTGCTGGCTCTTCTTGGCTACACCAGCCTTCTTTGGACTGAGATAGAGGAACATCTTCTTACCTTCAAGCTTAGGCATTTGCTCTACCTTGCCATACTCTTCCAAGTCGTTGGCAAAACGAAGCAAAAGAACTTCACCCTGCTCCTTGAAAAGGATGCTTCGACCACGGAAGAACACATAGGCTCTCACCTTGTTACCTTCGTTAAGGAAGTCTTGTGCGTGCTTCAACTTGAACTGATAGTCATGCTCATCAGTCTGAGGTCCGAAACGAATCTCCTTAGTCTCTACCTTCACCTGCTTCTGCTTCATTTCCTTTGCATGCTTCTTCTGCTGGTAAAGGAACTTAGAATAGTCGACTATACGACAAACAGGTGGCTGTGCATTTGGAGAAATCTCCACGAGGTCTACTCCTTCTTGGCGAGCCATATCAAGGGCTTTGCGTGTTGGCATCACTTCAGATCCGCCTTCACTCACTACTCTTACTTCACGTACGCGTATCTGTTCATTTACGCGATACTGATTTTTCATTTTGTCATTCTTCATTAACTATTCTAATGTCAATTTTTTATTAAACGGCTGCAAAGTTACGATTTTTTAGTCAACTCTCCAAATTTTCAAAGAGTTATTTTTAATTTTTGCCACATATTTTGCTGCTGGTAATAAAAAAATCACGCAAAATTCACTTACAAGGCTTGTTTTAGGGATCGCAGATTTCGCAGATGTCGTAGTCTTTTCATTCTTGCGATATTCTTAAGCATTAAGTATATTGTAGCAATGAGGTTCCCGTCATCTATGAAACAACAAGTATTTCCCTAAAAAAAATCACGCAGATTACCCAAACTACGCCGATTTTCCGAGTACCCAAACAAAGAATACCCAAAGAAAATTCTGCGAAATCTGCGAAATCTGCGTGACTAATATATATATCAGCTTGAAAAGACCTACTCCTCAGCAGCCTTCAACTGCTCTGCTACCTCAGCATTGATGCGCTGAGCAAACTCTTCCATTGACATGGTAGCCTGCTCGCCACCACCCTGCTTACGCATAGAAACCAAACCCTCAGCGCTTTCCTTCTCACCTACGATAACCATATAAGGAACTCGCTTCAACTCGTTGTCACGAATCTTACGGCCAATCTTCTCGTTACGGTCATCTACCAAAGCACGAACGCCCTGCTTGTCGAAGTACTGACGTACCTTCTGGGCATAATCGTTGAACTTCTCTGAGATAGGGAGAATAGCAACCTGGTCTGGAGTCAACCACAATGGGAAGTGACCGGCTGTATGCTCGATGAGAACGGCTGTAAAACGCTCCAATGAACCGAATGGTGCACGGTGGATCATCACAGGAGTCTTCTTTGAGTTATCCTCGGCTGTATACTCCAGCTTAAAGCGCTCTGGCAAGTTGTAATCCACCTGGATGGTACCCAACTGCCAGCGACGACCGATGGCATCCTTCACCATGAAGTCGAGCTTAGGACCATAGAAGGCAGCCTCGCCAACCTCCTCATGAGTCTCAAGACCCTTCTCCTTGCAAGCCTCGCGGATAGCGTTCTCACTCTCTTCCCAAATCTCATCAGAACCGATATACTTCTCTGTATCTTTAGGATCGCGGAGAGAAATCTGTGCCTCGTAGTTCTCGAAACCGAAAATCTTGAATACCTTCAAGATTACGTCGATTACGTTCTCGAACTCAGACTTCACCTGATCTGAACGGACGAAGATGTGTGCATCATCCTGAGTAAATGTACGGACACGAGTCAAACCGTGGAGCTCACCGCTCTTCTCATAGCGGAATACGGTACCAAACTCTGCGATACGCAAAGGAAGATCCTTGTAAGAACGAGGCTTACGAGCGTAGACCTCGCAGTGGTGAGGACAGTTCATTGGCTTGAGCATATACTCCTCATCCTCCTCAGGAGTCTGGATAGGCTGGAACGCATCCTTGCCATAGTGAGCATAGTGACCAGATGTCACATAGAGGCTCTTGCCACCAATACCTGGACAGATAACCTCCTGATAGTTATAAGGCTTCAGGAGAGAACGGAGCAACTCCTGCAGACGCAGACGGAGCTGTGTACCCTTTGGCAACCAAATAGGAAGACCCTTACCTACACGCTCTGAGAACATGAAGAGTTCCATCTCCTTACCGATCTTACGGTGGTCGCGCTTCTTAGCCTCTTCGAGAACCACGAGGTACTCATCGAGCATCTTCTTCTTAGGGAAGCTGATACCGTAGATACGGGTCATCTGCTCACGCTTGGCATCACCGCGCCAGAAAGCACCAGCCACACTTGTAATCTTCACGGCCTTGATAAGACCAGTGCTCATCAAGTGAGGACCACGGCAGAGGTCGGTGAAGTTACCTTGGGTATATGTGGTGATAGTGCCATCCTCCAAGTCCTGTTCGATGTGCTCACACTTGTATTCCTGACCGTCAGCCTTGAACTCAGCGAGCGCATCAGCCTTAGAAACCTCCTTACGAACCACAGGCTCGTTCTTCTTGGCAAGCTCCATCATCTTAGCCTCAATCTTAGCGAAGTCATTCTCAGAAATCACCTGACCCTCAGCTGGCATCACGTCATAGAAGAAGCCACTCTCTACGGCTGGACCGAAACCAAACTGAATACCAGGATAAAGCTCCTGAAGAGCTTCAGCGAGCAAGTGTGCAGAAGTATGCCAGAATGTGTGCTTACCCTGCTCATCCTCAAACTTATAGAGTTCTACATTAGCATCCTCATTGATAGGACGGTTCAACTCTACTGTCTCACCATTTACACCGCAAGATACAACGTTGCGAGCGAGAGCCGGTGAGATACTCTCGGCGATTTGTAAACCAGTTACGCCCTGCTCATACTCACGAACAGATCCGTCTGGGAATGTGATTTTTACCATAACAACTTAGTATTTTTATTAAATCAAATGCAAAAGTAATGCTTTTTTGCATACGACGCACATATTTTTCCAACTTTTTTTTGTTCTGACTATTTTTTATTGTATTTTTGCAGACAGGAAACATTTATTTTCACCATCTCTACACTAAAAGAGGAGGTAGAAACAAAAAAATGCATAACCCTACAGTAAGTTTAAGGAATAAAAAGATTAAAAGTACAAGATATGGCGGCAGCTCGGATTTTGATCATATACACAGGAGGAACCATCGGCATGGGAAAAAATGTCGAGACTGGTATTCTTGAGCCTCTTGACTTCAACCATTTAGTTTCCTCAATGCCCGAATTCCAGCTCATACAAGCCGACATCGATGTACGTAAATTCGACCCACCTATCGACTCCAGTGATATGGATCCTATGCGGTGGGCAGAATTAGTAGGACTGATAGCCAATAATTACGAAGAATATGACGGTTTTGTCATCCTGCATGGAACCGACACCATGGCCTATACAGCATCAGCCCTTTCCTTTATGTTGGAAAACCTCACCAAACCTGTCATCCTCACAGGAAGCCAGCTGCCTATTGGTGAGTTGCGAACCGACGGAAAGGAGAACCTCATGACTGCTATAGAATTGGCTTCGATGAAGAACAAGGAAGGAAGACCTATGGTTCCAGAGGTATGCATCTTCTTTAATGGCAGACTGCTGCGAGGCAACCGAGCCATCAAGATTAATGCGGAAGGTTTTCATGCCTTCGACTCCTTCAACCATCCCCATCTCTGCGATGTGGGCATCAACTTCTCCTTCCACGACCATCACATCCTGACGCCAGACTATGACAAGCCTATGGTTCCACACCTGAAGCTCGATCCGAACGTCATCGTCTTCAGTCTCTTTCCAGGCATACAGGATGCCATCGTGCGTCATGTACTGGAGTCACCTACTCTACGAGGCATTGTGATGCGAACTTACGGCTCGGGCAATGCTCCTCAGGCACCTTGGATTATGCGTCTGCTCGACCAGGCAGCCCATCGTGGTGTCAACATCATCAATATCAGTCAATGTCTTACGGGAAGTGTGGAAATGAGCAGATACGGAGCCGGCTTCCAGCTAAAGATAGCCCACGTTATCAGTGGACGCGACAGTACCGTGGAAGCAGCTGTCACCAAGCTGATGTACCTGCAAGGCCGATACAGCGACAACAAGATAGTACGTGAGAAGTTACAACAATCGCTTGCGGGTGAAATCACACTATAAACCAATGTTCCCTAAGAAGCTATATATAAAAAGATATAGGCTTTGTGGATTATATATAATATAATGTGTAGGCGAAGTGCCTATATATAAAGTATAGAATAGAAAGAACAATATATGCTAAGACGCATTCTACTTTTCATCACACTGGTACTTGCCATGGCTTTCGGAAGCTATGGAGAGAGCCATGCTGCGCCTGTCACTAAAGACAGACTGCAGAAAGTAGAAGAGCATAAGCCTCAACAACAGGCGGTACTTACCGATTCGAGCAACATTTATCGCATCTGTAACGCCCGACCACAGAGAGTGATACCATGCTGGGCTTCCGAAACATCAACGCCCAACAAGCTACCACTCAAGAATCATTTTTATCATTTTCTTTTAACCACCTACCGTGGACACGAGCGCCAGGAATCGGCGCCTATCCACTTTGATGTTGCAAGCAAATATTATGTCATTTGCCTGCGGCATCTTCTTTGCTGACACTTGCCTGTACAAAAAGAATCACGAGTTTTTCCTTTTCGGGAAGTCATCAAGCTCACTGTTTACCTATGTTCGAAGACGGGCATAGGACTGGTGAGTTATATCAAATTCAAAAAACAGACAATATATAAACAACTTAAATTATGGCAAGTATCAACCATTTGGAAATGTGCGACCAACTGAAGGCGCTTCCAGAAATCGAAATAAAGAAAACATGCTTCGGACTTTTCACTCAGGCTGTCTATAAACCTTCACAGAGTGTCATCAAAGTTAACCAGAATGAATACTCGGTAGAAGTAGGCGGACAATTAGAAAAACTGCTCAATGGCGGCAACAACACCATTATGGAACAGCGCAACAAGGGCAAGAAGTACAGCAAGAGCGATATGGGCAACATGCGATTGGACACCTGCATCTCTAAAGACCGTCAGTTTGTAGGAGCCCAGCTGCTTCGCTTTGTCGACTTCAGCTACAAACCTGTTACCGACATGGTGGTTTACGAAGGAAAGACGGCAGAAGCCTTTGCCGAACTTTTCGATTAAGTCTGAGTAAAGAGCAAAGACCTCACAATGGGATAGCTGAAAAAGCACCCAAAGTACAACAATAAACCCAGGGCTTTCCGCCCTGGGTTATTTCTTTTACTCAACTTTCGCAAAATATCAGAATAATGCAATAGGCTTCAACTGCTTACGAAGCCGCTTTCATTGTTCTACGCAATAGGCTTTATTGACTATCGAAGCCGCTTTCATTTTCCGAAGCTTTTCTATTCAAAACCGAAGGGTGTGGTTTAACGTGATAACTTCTTTAACTTCTACAACTTCTAAACTTGCTAAAGTTCAGTCTTTTATACAAAATAAGAACTGCAGGCAACTTCTCAGTCACCCGCAGTATAAATAAGAGATACTATAGAGGTATTACCTCCATAACTAAAAACCTGTCTATTCCAAGTTCAAGCTCTTCTTGATAGCCTCTATCTTCTCCATAGCAGCTGCTGTACAACGGTTGTAACAACCAGCACACTTGAAGGAAGGATCCTTCACCTCAATATAGAACTTGATTTTTGGCTCTGTACCTGAAGGACGAACACTTACCTTAGTATTGTCATCACAGAACCACTGCAACACATTGCTTGTTGTAGGCATGTTGAGTTTCTCCACACTGCCGTCAGCATGCTTTTCTTCCAATGTCTGATAGTCTTTCCAGGTAACCACCTTGCTGCCACCCAACTCCTTTGGAGCGTTGGCACGGAAGTCACTCATCATCTGCTTAATCTCGTCAGCACCAGTCTTGCCAGGGCGAACCACGTTGACCGTGAACTCCTTACTGAAGCCATACTCTGCATAAATCTGCATCAAGAGGTCGTAGAGAGTCTTGCCCTGATCCTTAGCCCATGCTGCAATCTCGCAAATCAGGCAGATAGAAGCAGGAGCATCCTTATCGCGTACCTTGTCGTATGGCAAGAAACCAAAGCTCTCCTCACCACCACCGATATACTGCTGCTTGCCCTCAGAGATAGCGATCTCGCGTGCAATCCACTTGAAGCCAGTGTAGCAGTCGCGCAACTCTACGTTGTTCTTCTTGGCAATCTCAGCGATAACCTCTGTAGTTACGATGGTCTTCACGAGGAAGTCTGTTGGCTTCAACTTGCCCAACTTCTTCTTGTTCTCGATGATGTAGTAGCAGAACATCATGCAGGTCTGGTTACCGTTGATAATCATCCACTCACCCTTATCGTCACGGCAAACGATAGCCAGACGGTCAGCATCAGGGTCGGTAGCAACCACGAGGTCAGCATTCAACTTAGTACCGAGCTTCATGCCAAGGGTCATAGCCTCTGCATTCTCTGGGTTAGGAGAAACCACTGTTGGGAAGTTACCATCTACAACCATCTGCTCAGGAACTACATTGATATTCTGGAAGCCCCAAGAACGCAGACAGAGAGGAACGATGACACGACCTGTACCGTGCATAGCTGAATAAACGATGTTGAGGTCTTTCTGACGGTTGATGACATCCTGGTCGATCATAGCAGAATGAACGGCTGTCATGTAGTCGTAATCCATCTCACCACCGATAATCTTGATCTTATCCCAGTTAGCCTCAAACTTCACCTGGTCGATAGAAACCTTGTTCACCTCTTCAATGATACCTGTATCATGAGGAGCCAGAACCTGAGCACCGTCGCTCCAGTAAGCCTTGTAACCGTTGTACTCCTTAGGGTTGTGAGAAGCTGTTACGTTGACACCAGCCTTAGCACCCAACTCGCGGATAGCGAAAGAAATCTCTGGTGTAGGACGGAGGCTCTCGAAGAGATAAGCCTTGATGCCATTGGCAGAGAAAATGGCAGCTACGGTCTCAGCGAAGAGACGAGAGTTGTTACGACAGTCGTGACCTACCACTACAGAAAGGTTCTCCTCACCTGGGAAAGCCTTGAGGATGTAGTTAGCAAAGCCCTGGGTAGCCATACCAACGATATACTTGTTCATACGATTGGTACCAGCGCCCATGATTCCACGCAAGCCACCTGTACCAAACTCCAAGTTCTGATAGAATGCATCAACGAGAGCAGACTTGTCCTCTGCGTCGAGCATTGCCTTTACTTCCTTACGGGTTTCTTCATCGAATGAAGGTGTGAGCCACTGCTGAGCTCTTTCTTCACACTGCTTAATTAATTCTGTGTTATTAGCCATAGTTAATGGTATTATATAATTGTTATTTTAGTTCTTTTTGCAAAGATATATAAAATATCCGAGAAACAAAAGCAAGATTGAAGATTTTTTTGTATTTTTGCATTCTAAAATATATTTGGTCATCTTTTGGACAAGATTGTACCATTTTCAGTAACAATAAAAATATTAAACATGGAATTACATTTCACAGGCATCATCATTGCCGTCAGCACATTTCTCATTATAGGACTCTTCCACCCTATTGTCATCAAGACCGAATACTACACAGGCACCCGCTACTGGTGGGTATTTCTCGTTCTGGGATTAGCCACCATCGCTGCGGCATTCCTGATAGAGGACATTCTTCTGTCGGCTATTCATGGCGTCTTGGGAGCCTCCAGTCTTTGGAGCATCGGTGAGCTCTTCGAGCAGAAACAACGTTGCGAGAAGGGATGGTTTCCTAAAAATCCCAAGCGCATCGGCAAGGGTTATTATAAGGATGAGGTGAAGGACGAAGAACGAAAGTAAAAGACGGAAAATGAAGACAGAACTCATACTGGTGGGCAAAACCATCAACAAGCATTTCATTGCTGGCATCAAAGATTATGCCGAGCGTATCACCCATTACATGCCTTTCACCATCACCACCATTCCCGAACTCAAAAACACAAAGAGTCTGAGTGAACAGCAACAGAAAGAGCGCGAAGGCGAACTGATACTGAAACAGCTGCAGCCTTCTGACACAGTAGTGCTGATGGACGAACATGGACAGGAGTTTCGCAGCATCGAGTTTGCCAAATGGATAGAGCGCAAGCAGGCTACTTCACGAAGACTCGTCTTCGTCATTGGTGGTCCGTATGGATTCTCTCAGGCGGTATACGACCGTGCCAACGAGAAGATTTCGCTATCCAAGATGACCTTCTCCCATCAGATGGTAAGACTTATCTTCACCGAAGCCCTCTATCGGGCATGCACTATTATAAAAGGAGAGCCATATCATCATGAATAAAGGTAGAAAGGTAAAAAGATAAAAAGGTAGAAAGGTAAAAAGGGTAAAAAGGAGGAAATAAAAAAAGTTACTAAATGGCTAAAGAAAAATATATTGAGATCAAAGGAGCCAGGGCCAACAACCTGAAGAATATCGACATCAAGATTCCTCAGGGCAAGTTTGTTGCCATAACAGGCGTATCGGGCTCGGGCAAGTCGTCATTGGCTTTCGACACTCTTTATGCCGAAGGCCAGCGTCGCTATGTAGAGTCATTGTCAAGCTATGCCCGCCAGTTCTTGGGCAGAATGAGCAAACCCGAATGTGATTTCATCAAAGGCTTGCCGCCAGCTATTGCCATCGAGCAGAAAGTCATCTCGCGCAATCCGCGCTCCACAGTAGGAACCACTACCGAGATCTACGAATACCTGCGCCTGCTCTATGCACGCATAGGAAGAACCTTCTCACCCATCAGCGGCGAGGAGGTGAAGCGACATACCACTGAAGACGTCCTGGCCTGCACCCGACAGTATTCTCCTGGCACCAAGTTTGTGATTCTTGCCCCTATCCATGTGGCAGAAGGACGCACTCTTGACCGCCAGTTGGAGATGTATCTGCAGGAAGGTTACTCGCGCATCTTGGTGAAAGATGAGTTCGTACGTATCGAGGACTTCGACGGAAAAGCCGAAGCTCAGGACATCTACCTTGTTATCGACCGCTCGTCGGTAAGCGAGGAGAAGAGCGACATCAGCCGACTCACCGACTCTACTGAGACTGCCTTCTATGAGGGCGATGGTGCCTGCCGCCTTCTGTTCCTTCCCAGCCATATCTGCTACGACTTCTCTACCCGCTTCGAGGCAGACGGCATCACCTTCGAAGATCCTTCCGACAATATGTTTGCCTTCAACTCTCCCTTAGGTGCTTGTCCTACCTGTGAGGGCTTCGGAAGTGTGATAGGTATCGACGAGAAACTCGTCATCCCCAACACCTCAATGAGTGTGTATGATGGGTGCGTGGTTTGCTGGCGTGGCGAGAAGATGGGCATGTGGCAGAAAGAGTTCATCCGCCGTGCAGCACAATACGATTTCCCAATCTTCGAGCCTTACTTTAATCTTACACAGAAACAGAAGGATATGCTCTGGCACGGATTGCCTTGCGACCGCAAAAAGGACATCCACGAGCAGGTGAGTATCGATGCCTTCTTCCAGATGGTGAAAGAGAACCAGTACAAAATACAATACCGCGTGATGCTGAGCCGTTTCCGTGGCAAGACGGTTTGTCCCGACTGCCATGGCACACGACTCAAGAAGGAAGCCACCTATGTGAAGATAGGCGGAAGAAGCATTACCGAACTGGTGGAAATGTCGATTACCAATCTGAAGGCTTGGTTCGACAAGTTGGAGCTTACAGAACACGAGCAGAGCATCGGCAAACGACTGCTTACCGAAATCAACAACCGTCTGCAGTTCCTGCTCGATGTAGGATTGGGTTACCTCACCTTAGGCCGACTCAGCAATAGTCTGTCGGGTGGTGAGAGCCAACGCATCAACCTGACCACGAGCCTGGGTTCTTCGCTCGTGGGCAGTGTGTACATCCTCGACGAGCCAAGTATCGGACTGCACAGCCGTGACACCGACCGCCTCATCAAGGTACTTCGCGAACTGCAACAGTTGGGCAACACCGTGGTTGTCGTGGAACACGATGAGGAAATCATGCGGGCTGCCGACTATCTCATAGATATAGGTCCCGATGCAGGACGCTTAGGTGGCGAGGTGGTCTATGCCGGACCTTCCTCCGAGTACGATACTACCGACAAGGCCGCCCAACAGAAACTGTTGGACCGCTACCCCAAGAGCTACACCATACGCTACCTCACCCACGACGAGGAGATAGAATGTCCTGCCTCACAAAGGGCATGGAACATGAGCATCACCATCCGAGGGGCTCGCATGAACAACCTGCGAGGCATTGATGTGGAGATACCTCTCAATGTCTTTACAGTAGTGACAGGTGTGTCGGGCTCGGGCAAGTCGTCGCTCATCAAGGGCATACTCTACCCTGCCCTCCGCCGCCGACTCGACCTCGTGGCTGATGCTCCTGGCGAGTTTGCCTCATTGGAAGGCGACTGGAAGAGCATCCGACACATCGAGTTTGTCGACCAGAACCCTATAGGCAAGAGTACACGCAGCAATCCTGCCACTTATCTGAAAGCCTACGATGCCATCCGCACGCTCTTTGCCGCCCAACCTTTGGCTAAACAGATGGGCTTTACAGCACAGTATTTCTCTTTTAATACCGAAGGCGGACGATGCGAGGAATGCAAGGGTGCCGGATATGTCACCATCGAGATGCAGTTTATGGCAGACCTCACTCTTACCTGCGAAGCCTGCCACGGCAAACGCTTCAAGCACGATATACTGGACGTGAGATATGGAGGAAAGGACATCAACGATGTGCTCAACATGACAGTGAACGAAGCCATCGAGTTCTTTAGCGATGAGAAAAATGCACATAGCGACAACGACTTCGACCAGTGCCGCATCATCGTACGAAAACTTCTGCCTCTGCAGGAAGTGGGCCTGGGCTATATCAAGCTCGGTCAGAGCTCAAGCACCCTGTCAGGAGGTGAGAACCAGCGTGTCAAACTCGCCTACTTCATCGGCAAGGAGGAACAGGAGCCCACACTCTTCATCTTCGACGAGCCTACCACCGGTCTTCACTTCCATGACATCCGACGTCTGCTCCATGCCTTCAACGCCCTGATAGAGCGCGGACACTCACTGGTGGTTATCGAGCACAACCTCGATGTCATCAAGTGTGCCGACTATATCATAGACTTAGGCCCCGACGGAGGAGACAAGGGTGGCAACCTGGTAGCCTGCGGTACACCTCAGCAAGTGGCAGCCTGCCCAAGCAGCATCACAGGTCAATTCCTGAAGAAATATCTGCCAAAATAAGGCGAAAAGCTATTAAACTGAGGTAAATACGCCACAAGAGATGCTAAAAGATGTAAAAAATTAGAGACATACTAAACTTTATGTGTAATTTTGCATCCAAAACTTAAAAGAACAGAAAACGTTACATTTTTAAAAAAGAAAGAAAATGAAAAAGTTTGTACTCTTTATATGTATGACAGTTTGCTGCGCTCTGAGCGCCAACGCACAGGCTCAAATCAAGTTTGACAAGCAGACTCACAACTTTGGCTCATTCCCTGAGACAGAGAAGATCCACAAGGCTACCTTTACCTTTACCAATGTAGGCGACAAGCCTCTTATCATCAATCAGGCATTGGCAAGCTGCGGCTGCACCGTACCCAAGTACACCAAGGCTCCTATAGCTCCTGGTCAGAAGGGCCAGATTGAGGTAACTTACAAAAGCGACGGCACATGGCCCGGCCACTTCAAGAAGAGCATCACCGTACGTACCAACGGCACTGTAGAGATGACTCGTCTGTATATAGAAGGTGTCATGACCGAAGTCAAGAAGTAGTAATGATATTCTATTTCTCAGGAACAGGAAATACTCGCTGGGCCGCCATTCAGATTGGGGCTGCCACGCAAGAACGACTGATCAACATAGCCGACTATTCCGACTATCTTTCAGCCGATAAAGACATCGAGCCGTTCGCCTTGAAAGAAGGTGAACGGCTTGGTTTCGTTTTCCCCGTTCATGGCTGGAGAGTGCCAAGACTGGTGCGTTCGTTCATCAGTCGACTGAGACTGAAACCCTTCGGCGATGGTATTTCTCCTGACAGCAAACCTTTCTCCTATGCAGTATGCACGGCAGGCGACAGCATCGGAAAGACCATCGACACACTCAACAAAAGTCTGCAAGCCAACCATCAGTTGCAAGCAATGGGCATCAGCCAGCCCGACTCGGCTTATTCGCTCATCATGCCGGAGTCGTATGTGGGCTTGCCATTCATGGATGTAGATCCTTCCGAGAAGGAGAAGCGCAAGAAGGAGAAGGCAGCACAACAGCTGAAAGCCATCTGCGAAGACCTGAGAGAGCGAAAGACCGGCATTAGCCATCTGACGGAAGGTCCGCTTCCTTGGTTCTTCACCCACATAGTAGGAGGATTCTTCGAGCATGTGCTCATCACCGACAAGCGATTCCACGTCGTGGAAGAGCGATGCGTGAAGTGCGGCATCTGTGCCAACGTCTGCCCTGTGGGCGACATCTCTGGAGGCAAAGGCAAGAAGCCGGTATGGCTCCACCACGACGACTGCCTCACCTGTTTCTCTTGCTATCATCATTGTCCGCACCATGCCATCGAGTTTGGCAGACAGACACAGAAGAAGGGACAATATTATTATAAATAGGTGTAACTGTCTATCACCTACCAAAACTTGAATAATAACTAAATAATTCTATAGACAAATGAAGAAGATTTTACTTAGCATCACATTTGCTCTGATGGGTATCGCAAGCGGATTTGCGGCAAAAGCATACTCAGGCATTGTCACTGTCACACAGAGCGACGGAACAGAATTAAACGTCAGAATATATGGCGACGAACATTTCAATTGGATCACCACAGAGGATGGAGTTCTTCTTGTACAAGAAGGAAACAACTACTATATTGCAGAAACTACCTCATACGGCGCATTGAAAGCAACAAACTATATTGCCCACAATGCCAACAAACGTGTGCCTGCAGAAATCAAAGCCATCAAAAAGCAAGACCTTTCACGCTTTAGAAGTTATGCCATTCAAAAGGCATCACCAGCAAAAGCAATGGGTACCGGAAACAGCGGAGTGAAGTATTTCCCACATAGTGGCAGTCCAAAGGCATTGGTTATTCTGGTTGAGTTTTCTGACACACCCTTCCAAAGTGGAGAGAAAGCCAAGAATGTATTTGAGCACTTCCTTAAAGGAAAGACTGAGGACAACTTACCCGATGGGTATGAAGCTTATACAGGCTCTTACGCAAAAGCATATTTCCGCAACAAAGGAAGTGTTTCAGACTATTTCTACGACATGAGTAAGGGTGCATACACTCCACAGTTTGATGTCGTAGGTCCTTATAAACTCAATCAGCCTTCTCTTTACTATGGAGAAGGTGAACACGACAACACCTCTGCCCTTGTCAGCGATGCCTGTAAAGCTGCCGATAAAGATGTTGACTTTTCACAATATGATGCAGACGGTGATGGAATGGTAGACCTCGTATATATCATCTATGCAGGTTATCCTGCCAGCATGTCGGGCAATCCAAATGACATTTGGCCAAAGTCAGGACCAGGTGATGGCAGTTTCGGAACCTATGACGGCAAAAAGGTCTGCAGATTTGGAGTTCATGCAGAACTCAACTTTGGACGGGAATTGAACCAAAAGAACGGTTTCTTACTGAGCGGAATCGGACTGTTCTGCCATGAATTCTCTCACACGCTCGGTCTGCCCGACCTTTACCCTACTGTTGACGCATCAAAAGTAGACAACCAAAACCCAGAAATGTGGGATTTGATGGATGGAGGAGAATATACTTATAATGGCGGCTACTGCCCTACTCCTTATTCACCTTGGGAAATGGATGCCATGGGATGGGCTACACCTATAGAACTGAGCGATGAAAAGCAGACTGTTACTCTCAAATCATACGGCAAAGAAAGGATAGCTTATAAAATAAAGGGAGAAAACAATGAGTACCTCTTGTTACAAAACATCCAGATAGGCGGATGGTGGACAGGTGTAGCATATGTTTACAAAACAGGTATGTTGGTTTGGCGAATTGACTATAACAACGAAGATGTCAACCTCTTTGATAACCCCAATAATACTTTAGGCAAGCCAAAAGTTATGATTGTTCCAGCTGATGGTTATGTAATCTCTGACTACAACCATGGTGATGGCAAACAATGGACAGACGATCAGTACAAGGAAAGTCTCCAAGGCGATCCTTTCCCAGGTGCTACAAATAAGACCGAACTTTTGAGTGTCGTACTCAACAACAGCACATTAAAGAAGCCTTTCTATAATATCAAGGAAGAAAATGGAGTCATCACCTTCGACTATCTTGATAATATCAGCGCCATCCAGCTCCCATCTGTTGATGAAACTGATATGACTACAAAGCAAATCTTCTCCCTCGATGGCCGTTACCTCGGCAATGATGCAAGCAAATTGACGAAGGGAATCTACATCATCGGCAAGAAGAAAGTGGTGATAAAATAAGGCAATTTTAAGGAAGCGCAGGCATCCATTCTGATGATGCGCTTCTATGAGACTTAACGAAGCGCTTTATTTAGTGTTAACGAAGCGCTTCTTTAGGTCATGTACTTAACGACAGTCTGCAACACTCTTCGACATTCTCCTAAATTGTATTTTGTATCTTTGCACACTTTGTTTTTTACCGACTATTTTTAGTTCGTAATCATGCTGATTCACGAGGCGCAAAGCGATAAGACTCCAGTTATCTTCGTGTTCAATTTTTTTTAATACGGATTCCACAAAAATGCCTACTTATGGCACAATTGTGCCCTGCGAATAGCAATTCTACGGCATAGGGAAATAATTCGACCTGTATGGTTGAAATTACCAATACGCCCTGAAAGGGCAGAAGCTCTTAGCCCAGGGCAACGCCCTGGGTATAATAGCAATCAGCAAGGCGCCCTGTAAGGGCAAAAGCTTTAAGTTTTGTCTGGAGTTTTAAAGCTTTTGCCCTTACAGGGCGTAGGCTTGTATATCATTAAAACCCAGGGCGTTGCCCTGGGCTAAGAGCTTCTGCCCTTTCAGGGCGTGCGGCTTCTAAGAGTTTTTTCCTATTAGGGTATTTCAATCGTACAGCTCGAAATAATATGTTAAACTCCGCTTTCTCAGTCGCTAAAGCGGAGTTTATTATTAGCTGCACGTTATATTTCTTGCTGTAAAACAAGAATAAGACAGCAAGAATACTTTTGCATAAATATTCACAGCCATAGCTTAGTTAACTATGAAAAAAAAATTTCATAGTTAGGAAAAAATATTTTCCCAGTTAGGCGGATTAAAAAACCTAACTGGGAAACGTTTTTTTGGCTATTACCGTATGAATATACAGCATAAAAATACAGACAAATTACTAAGCTTCTATTTCTTTCACCAAACCTTCCACATAGCGGCACAGAATATTGATACCCTTCACATTCTCACCGCCCTCAGGAATAATAATGTCGGCATAGCGCTTAGTAGGTTCAATAAACTGCTCGTGCATGGGCTTGAGCACTTTCAGATAGCGGTCGACGACCATAGAGACCGTACGTCCGCGGTCGATAGTATCGCGCTGAATGTTTCTGATTAGCCGCTCGTCGGGATCAGCATCCACAAAAACCTTTAGATCCATCAAATCGCGTAACTTCTTGTTGAGCAGCGTCATAATACCCTCTATGATAATGACAGGCTTGGGCTCTACATGTATCGTCTCTGCCTCACGATTACACTTGAGGTAACTGTAGGTAGGCTGCTCGATAGCCTTTCCGTTACGCAAATCGTTGAGTTGCTTGTGCAACAATTTCCAGTCGAAAGCATCAGGATGGTCGAAGTTGATGGCATGACGCTCTTCGTCTGTCATGCCCGTTGTGTCGTTATAGTAAGAATCAAGAGGCACTACAGCCACAAAGTGAGGAGGCAAAGCCTCAACAATTTTTCTCACTACCGTGGTTTTGCCCGAGCCGGTTCCTCCGGCTATACCGATGATGGTTATTTTGTCTTTATCCATAGTTTTAATTTTTATTGAACTTTATCAGGTTCTGAAGTTATAGAAATTAAAAGAGCTACTCTTTGGCAGCACATACACTTAGAGCACATCTTCGAACATTTTGCGATAATATTCAGCCTTCTTTTCCACGGCTAAGGGATAAGCCCTGCTGCTGCTCGGCATGCGATAGAGTCTGAGAATACGTCCATCGAAAACGAACTCCACATAGCCTCCCATAGGCGGAGTGGCTGTAATGCCGTAATGCTCGGAGAAGATGCGGGTGGCCAACTGTCCTGCAGTAAGCACAGCCCTGCATTGGGGCAATGCTCTGAGCATACCATCAAGGTCGGAGGGTTCCACCACCTGTAGGTCTTTGTCTGAAGCCGTATTCTTGGTACGTATCACCTTCTGAGCCGTGTCGTAGATAGCCACACCTTTTTCCTGCAGAAAACTCTTCAGTTCTGCCTCACGATAGCGTTTGTTCTCTGCGTCGACAAAATGAAGTTTATCTGCGAAGAAGATAAGCCCGAAGATGCGCCACATATCGTTCTGATAGTTAGGATAATACCAAGGAATGCACCAGCGCTTGGGCGAAGGCGGGAAAGTGCCGAGCATCAGTAGATGGGCATTCGATGGCAGCCACGGCTCAAAAGGATGATTTTCTATCATTTTTTACCTTTTTACTTTTTTTATCTTTTTACTTTTTTTACCTTTTTACTTTTTTTATCTTTTTACTTTTTTTACCTTTTTACTTTTTTACCTTTTTACCTTTAAAAAGTTACTTCTTCTCCTTCACGAGATACATCACTACAGGCAAGTGGTCGCTGTAGCCATTGAGCCAGCGTCCGCCTGCTGTGGTACGCAGCGGAGCTCCCTTGTACTGACCTTCCTGCTGGATGAGGTAATCGCGACGGAAGATATGGCTCTTCCAGTATTTCAGCGAAGAGTAGTCCTTCTTCTTGGCGTCCTTGTTGAGCAGATTAGGAGTAATCACTATCTGGTCGAAGAGGTTCCAGTTGCCACTATAGAATAAGGTGCCCTTGCCTTCCTTTGCCAGAACGTTGTACCAGGGGTTGTACATATCGCCAGCTCCCACCTGACTGATTTCGGGCTTAGCCTGCAGATAGACGTGCATGCTCTTGTTCACTGGGTCGTCGTTCATATCTCCCATCACAAAGATCTTCATCTCTTGGTTCACATTCAGCAGACTGTCCTTGATCACCTTCACCTGTCGCGCAGCCGACTCACGATAGAAAGGACCAGAGAAACGGCTTGGCCAGTGGCATACGATCACCGCCACATCATCACCAGCCATCTCTCCTCTTACGGTGAGGAAGCCACGGGTGAAGAAGGCGCTGTCCTTTGCCAACTCCTGCACATAAGGTAACAGCTTCACATTCTTCACACTGAAGAGCGAAGGATTATAGAGCAGCGCACAGTCGATGCCTCGACGGTCGGGACCCTCGATATGTACATATTTCATATTGCGGGCCTTAAGAGGTGCCTGGTCTACCAAGGCATCAAGCACCTTATGGTTCTCCACCTCGGAAAGTCCGATAAAGGCACACCCCACATTAGGAAGCACGTCTGTTCCCATATCCGCCAAGGCCTTCGACATATTACGCAACTTATTGGTGTACTTCATGCCGTTCCAGCCTTTGTTGGGCAAATACTCGTAATCTTTCTTTCCCTCATCGTGACAGGTATCGAAGAGATTCTCCTGATTGTAAAAACCTACGGCGTAAACCGAGAACTTCTTCTGGGCAGAGGCAGCCAAATTGACTATCAAAAGAGCCGCCAAGAATAGCAAATGTCGTTTCATTATTTATAGTTTTAAAATTTGTTTACTGCAAAAGTAGCTATTAAATTGTAATTATCAGTAAGAAAAGTGGAAAAAGTGAATTTTTAATGAAATTTTAATCAAAAAAACTTTCTTTTTTAAAATTTATTTATTTACTTTGCACTCACATTATATTAATTAAACTATTGACTATGCAACAAAAGGTAAAATTAGCAATGATTGCTCTCTGCTACAGCCCATTGCTCTTCGCTCAGAACGCCACCGAGCAGAAGATAGCAAAGGGATTGGACGAGAATGCATTCACATTCACCGAAGCACAGTTGGGTGAGGATGACGATATGTCACAGAACGTCACCATTCTGAATTCTAACTCAAATGTTTACGCATCAGAGGCAGGCTACCTGTTCTCGCCAGTGCGTTTCCGTTATCGTGCCTTCAATCAGAAGTACAATGATGTGTACATCAATGGTGCTCCCATGAACGACATGGAGTCTGGTCAGTTCCGCTTCTCTAACATCGGAGGTCTGAACCGATTCTCAAGAAACGTTGACTTTGCCTTGCCTTTCGAGGGCAACAACTACTCCATGACAGGTATGGGAGGCAGCAACAACTATGACTTCCGTGCCGGAAGCATGCAGACAGGCCACTATGCTTCTGTGGGAGTTGCCAACCGCAACTACACGCTTCGTGGTCTTTATACCTATAGCAGTGGATTCAACGACAAGGGATGGGCCATCTCAGCGGGTCTTACCTATCGTTGGGCAAACCGCGGTTATGTAGAGGGAACCTTCTACAATGCGCTGTCTTACTACTTCGGTGTGCAGAAGAAGTGGGACAATGGTCACTCCCTGAGCTTCACCACATGGGGAAATCCTACAGAGCGCTCTACACAGGGAGCAGCAACCGACGAGACTTACTGGCTCGCCAACGACTACTATTACAACCCATACTGGGGCTACTACAATGGCCACAAGCGCAACTCACGCGTTGTGAACGACTTTGCGCCTTCAGCCATCGCCACATGGGACTGGAACATCAACGACAAGATGAAGCTCACCACCTCTGTCTTTGGCAAGTACTCTATGTATAAGAGCACCAAGCTCAACTACGCCAACGCTGAGAACCCACAGCCAGACTACTGGAAGAATCTGCCAAGCAGCTACTACGACATCTGGAATGCTGACGCGCTGGGCAACAACTCGTCTACACTCCAGAGCTGGTACAACTCTTACAACTACTGGACAGCAAGCAAGGCCAACCGCCAGATTGACTGGGATCGCCTCTATTATGCCAACACTCAGGCTGCCAACCAGGGCCATGATGCGCTCTACTTCATCCAGGCCAAGCACAGCGACAACCTGATGTTCAACATGGCTTCCACCCTGTCTGCTAAGGTTACTAAGCGCTCTACACTCGTAGGCGGTCTTGTACTGGGCAGCAACAGCAACCGTCACTATCAGACCATGGATGACTTGCTGGGTGCTTCTTTCTTCCACAACATCAACACTTATGCGCTCGGCACCTATCCTGCCAGCGACCCAAGAGTACAATACGACCTCAACACTGCTGGACCTAACAACCTCGGCTCTCTCGTTTACGAAGGCGACAAGTTCGGTTACGACTATAAGGTTGAGGTGATGAAGGGCTTGCTCTGGACTTCCTACACTGCTGAGATGGGACGTTTCCAGACCATGATAAGCGCCAAGCTTGGTCAGACCAACATGCGTCGTCATGGCTATATGCGCAACGGTATGGCTGCCAACAATTCTGAGGGCAACAGCCGCATCGCACGCTTCGGTGAAGGCGGTGCCAAGGGTAGCATCAACTTCGATGCCGGCAAGGGCCACGTATTCAAGATTGGTGTAGGTTACGAGTGGCGTCCACCAATGGCCAACACAGCATTCATCTCTCCTGAGATCTGCAACGACTACGTTCTCAACCTCGGTGACGAACATGTATTCAGCAGCGAGTTCAGCTATCAGTATCAGAATGCCTGGGTACACGCCAACGTCAACGCATACTATAGTCGCCTCGACCACGTCACAGAGTGGCAGAACTTCTACAACGATGACGAGAACTCTTTCACCTACCTCAGCATGACAGGATTGGAGAAAGAATACTATGGTATCGAGGCAGGTCTCGACTTCAAGGTGGCTTCTTTCCTTAACTTCAAGGCCATCGGAACCATCAGCGACGCCAAGAACATCAACAATGCCAACGTGAACTACATGCTCTCCAAGTCGGCAGAGGTGGTTAAGGACTACGCATATATTAAGGACATGCGCGAAAGCGGAACTCCTCTTACTATCGGTAGCCTTGCACTCGACTTCCATAAGAGCGGCTGGTTCGTCAACCTCAACGCCAACTGGTACGACCGCATCTATTTGTCATACTCACCAAGCTATCGCTACAAGTCTTCTCTGAAGAACCGCGACATGCTCTTCAACGACGAGCCTCTCCCTGGTTCTGTTGACCAGGCTAAGGGACACGGCGGATGGATGGTAGACGGAAGCATCGGCAAGAGTATCCGCCTCAAGCACGGTAGTCTGAACTTCAACCTCATGGTAACCAACATCCTCAACAACCGCAAGATTGTTTCAGGTGGTTACGAGCAGAGCCGAAGCGACTATACCCTCAACAAGGAAAACGAGGCCAAGGATCGCGTCTACAAGTTCTCTAAGAACCCTAAGAAGTATTACGTATTCGGAACCAACGGGATGTTCCAGGTATCATACAGATTCTAAAAGAAGAGAAAGATATGAAAAAGTTAAAATATATCGCAATGGCATTTGCAGCCCTGCTCTTGGCTTCATGCATGGGCGACGGTTATGCTGATTCCGTGGGAGAAAAGGATTATACCGGCCCTGCCATCGGCAACAACAAACTGGAGGCTACCAATGTCATCACTATCTCCGAACTGAAGGAGAAATATGCCACACAGATAGAACGCGGCCTGTACAAGCAGGTGGACGAGGACATCAAGATATTGGGTATCGTCACAGGTAACGACCTCGGAGGCAACCTCTACAACCAGATTTGCCTGCAGGACAAGACGGGCGGTATCTTGGTTTGCATCGGCAAGAGCGGACTCTATGGCGAGTTGCCTGTAGGTCAGCAAGTGCTTATCGACTGCAAGGGCCTCTACATCGGTGGCTACGGCAAGCAGGCTGAGTTGGGCGGTGTCTATACCAACACCAACAAGGGCTCACAGTCTATCGGTAAGGTAGACCGCTACGTATGGGAGAAGCACTACAAGATTATCGGCGAGGCCGACGAGGCCAAGGCTGAGGCAATGGTTGAGGTGTTCGACCAGACTAAGATCAAGGATGCCGACTATCTGAAGTCTTGCTCAGGCAAGCTGATGAGAATCGAGGGCGTAACCTTCGCCGATGCCGGTAAGAAGGTATTTGCCGCTGCGGCAGACAAAGACAACGCTAACTGCGTAAACCGCGGATTCTCTGGCATCAGCACCAACAACCTGGTGGTTCGCACTTCTGCCTACGCCAAGTTTGCTAATGCTCTCCTGCCAGAAGGTCCACAGAACGTAACAGGTATCTTCACACGTTATGCAGGAAGCAAGAACGACACATGGCAGATTCTTATCCGTACTGCAGACGACGTGAAGGTAGCCAAGGGAACAGAACAGTGTCCATACACCGTAGCGGAAGCCATCCAGTTGATTAACGACGGAAAGACTACCGAGACCAATGTTTATACCGAAGGTATCATCTGTTCTGAGCCAAGTGTAAGTGTACAGTATGGTAATGCTGATTTCTACATCTCTGTAGACGGCAAGGGTATGAATGCTGACGGAACTGGCAATCCTGCCAAGACCATCAAGGTATTCCGCAACTACTATCTCAACAAGGATAAGTACACCGATGCCAACAAGGACTTGATCAAGAAGGGAAAGAAAGTTGTCATCTGCGGCAAGCTCTTACTCTACAATGGTGTAACACCGGAAATCAACAGTGGAAACTATATCGTTTCCATCAAATAAAACTAACTCAAGTAGAAAACTATAAAAAGAATAATCAATATGAAAAAGTTCATTTATTCATGCTTGTTCTTGGCTATGGCAGCCATAACATTCAGCAGCTGCGAAGACGTTCCTGCTCCTTACAATATGCCTACAGAGGATGAAACTCCAGAAGTTCAGCCTGCAGGTACAGGTACTGCCGCAGACCCATTCAATGTGGCAGGTGCAGTAAAGTACATCGAAGATGGTGGAAGCGAATCTGAGTTGAAATACGTTAAAGGTAAAGTTGTTTCTGTAGAACAGGGCAGTTTCGATGCGACCCACGGTAGCTTGAAATATTACATTTCAGACGACGGTACTCCTACCAACCAGTTCTATGTTTACAATGGCTATGCTGGTCCTAACCGCACTAAGTTCTCGGGCGAAGATGCTTTGAAGCAAGGTGATGAGGTCGTTATCTGCGGTAACCTTATCGTATTCAGTGGAACCAAAGAGTTCCAGACTGGCAACTACATTGTATCTCTTAATGGCGAAGGTGGAACAACCACACCTGATACTCCTACCACTGGAAAGGGTTCAGAGAGCGATCCATACACCGTAGCAGAAGCTATCGCAGCCATCAAGGCAGGCGCTCCTACCAGCGAGGTTTACGTGACAGGTATCGTTTCTGATGTTTATTTTTACAGTGATCAATACAAGAGCCTTTCTTACTACATCTCTGACGATGGTAAGAGCAAGGACATGCAGGTTTATTCAGGTAAGGGCTTGAATGGTGCAGACTTCACATCTAAAGAAGATTTGAAGGTTGGACAGAAGGTAACTATCAAGGGTATCATCAAGGCATTCAACAAGAATGGTACTGATATTATGGAGATTGACAAGAACAGCACTATCGTCAAGATAGAAGGCGAAGGCACTGGCGGCGAAGTTACTCCAAAGCCAGATACTCCTGATACAGGCAATGGCAAGATAACATTTGCCGACGACCACAGAACTCTTACGCTTGAAAACAGCAATGCAACTGCTGGTGAAAGCGTGTCTTTTGACTTCACTGCACAGAACTACGAAAATCAGACAGACATGACAACTATAAAGTTGTCTGATGGAACAACCATCACCTTTGATGCTAATGGTGAGAAAAATGGTTCAAAATACTACACTTCAGGAACTGCAGTTCGCGTTTACAAGAATAACAAGATTATCGTAAAGGGTACAAAAGAAATTGCAAAGATCATCTTCCACTGCAATGCACCATATACAAAGAATGGTGAAACTGTTAATTGCGACGGTAATGAGACTGCAACCATAAACTTCTCTGGCAAGACTGCAACCTACACCAATGTGTTTACAGGTACAACAGGTGGTGGTGTTCAACTTAGATTCTCATCTATCGAAATTGTTTATGCCAAGTAATCCACTCAATTACAAATAACTTTAACTATCCCCATTGCCTCTCATCAGGCAATGGGGATTTTTGTTTCCAGCAATGCCCATCGCTTGGTCCCTCGATGAACACGTGATGGGGAGCTGGTGAACAAGGGACGAGCAACCATTGCCCACGCGACGGGCAGCGTATGCCCAAACTAACGACTACTACTTGGGCAACACATCAATGAAAATAAAAAAAAGAGCGAAAGGTATAAAAACAAGTAGAAAGATTTGGAGGAAAGGAAAAAAAGTCGTAACTTTGCACCCTGTTAAGTCAAAAGGCTATAATGGGCATGCACCGCAAGGACATGAAATGATGGCAACATCCCCATGACGTCTAATTTTAATAACCCAAATAAAAGTAAAAAACAAAATGAAAAAAGGTATTCATCCAGAGAACTATCGTCCAGTAGTATTCAAGGATATGTCTAATGGCGACATGTTCCTCTCACAGTCAACTTGCAAGACCAACGACACTGTTGAGTTCGAAGGCGAAACTTACCCAGTAGTAAAGATTGAAATCTCAAGCACCTCTCACCCATTCTATACAGGTAAGAGCAAGCTCGTTGATACTGCAGGTCGCGTAGACCGCTTCATGAACCGTTACGGCAAGTTGAAGAAGTAATATACCTTTTTATATATAAGGATATATTATCAATACGAGATAGAAGGTGCGTTCTAACGTAGTTGCATATGCGTTAGTGCGCACCTTTTACTTTTCTTTATCACCCCACTCTTCTTATAAGATTCATCCTAACATCTTATTATCTATTTTATCATTTAACATTCACTATGTTATGAAACAAATCAAGATTTATTTATTCGCTCTCCTCGCTGTGCTCTCTATGGCAGCCTGCGGAAGCAGCGACGACGGAGACGGAAATGGTTCGAATGAAATCAACACCAACAAGAACGAGGTAACAACCGACAAGGCTGTCACTCGACTGGAGTTTCCTAAACTGAAAGGCGGAAACAGCATTATCCGTGTTTATCGTGATGGTAACAGCAAGCAATACGACCCAGACAACGTAAACTATGCAGTAGAATGGGATTGCGATAAAAAATCGCAGCGCTGGTCATGCTACATCCTCACCAACAAGAACAGCGGCAATCCCGATAATATAAAACGTTATTACAGCCAGGACAACCAATATCCCACCGATCCAGATTTAGCAGCTTCTAACAGATGGGAGAAAGACTACATCTACAGATCAGGCTTTGACCACGGACACATCTGTCCTTCGAACGATCGTATGTATAATTCCAATGTCAACTATCAAACTTTCTATCTCACCAATATGCAGCCACAATATAGCGTCTTCAATGGAAGTCATCCCAACCATAAGTATGAAGGGCTTTGGATTAAAATGGAGAACTATCTGAACGGATTCAAACTCAATGACACAGACACCATGTACGTATGCAAGGGTGGTACCATTGACAAAGAAGAAAATATCTTGATGCGTATTCAAAACAAACTGATTGTCCCCAAGTATTTCTTTGTGGCAGTCCTCGTTAAGAAGACGATCAACGGACAGGCTTACTACAAGTCTATCGGTATGTGGTTCCCTCACACCAATGTATACCATGGAGACGACAAGCTGTCTGATTACACCATGAGCATCAAGGATTTGGAAGCAAAGACTGGTATAGACTTCTTCTGCAATCTGCCCGACAATATCGAGCAAGATGTAGAAAGCAAAAAAATACTTAGCGACTGGGGAAGTATAGAAAAATAAGAAGTCAAAGGATAATAGCCATTTAGCTTAGTTTCCTATACACAAGTAATACTTCAATAAGACAAAAAAGAAATCGCATGTTTCAAAAGTTCATTACAGAACTATCGAAACATGCGATTTTTTATTTGGCAACTTTGTATTTATCGTAACATCCTTCGTTATCTCCGATTATTCAGTCGAGAAGAGTCTGCCTTGAGAGGCTTGATGGTCGCACCCCTGCCAAACGACTTCTTAATGGTCTTCTCATTGGTCTTAGAAGAACCGAAGGCCTTGGCTTGACTGGTCTGGTTGACACGCTTTAAGTCAATATAAATCACATCACCCTTCGAACTTCCCGTACCTATCATATAGCCCCAGAAAGTATCCACGTCATATCCCTTTTCTGCCCCTAAGTGGAAGCCTGCCTGTGAAGAGCCATGGTCCATGACAAACGTAGCCCCAGAGTTCTTATACTGGATATAAATATCGTAATTATCATCAATATACCATTTAAACTCCAAGGTCTGCTGATCTGCTACAGAACCATCATCGTTATACTTATAGTCAGTCTCCACGCCCTCTCCACTCAAAGCATCACGAGTGTTAGCATATTGGAAGAACTTCATATCGGCATAGAACTCATTAGTCTGTCGTGACTGCCCATCATCTGAAAGATAAGAATAGGTTACTGGTCCATACCATTCACCTGTGAGCAACCGTGCCATATCAACAAGGTCACTATTCTGCGAACCTCCTTGCCAACCATTATTCCAATCATTGTTGTTCCATCCCCAGTCGTCATAATGATCGTACCAACCATAAGGATCATACCAATAATCATCACCATCGCAGCTGGTCATTGTAAGCGACATGGCAACTATCACAGCCATTGTCAGCAAAGAATATACTTTTTTCATATCGCTTTTGTTTATAAGTTAATATTTTCGTTAAATTCTGGTGCAAAGATACCTTATTCTTTTCTTAGGGCAAAGGGAATAGTAGATTATTTTAAGGAAAAATCCCTATTAGAAAGCGGATTTTCCCTAAAAAGTTTGGAAATGTCAAGTTTAATGCCTAACTTTGTACCAAACTTTATCAAAAAAAGCATGAAACGCTTACATTTTTTAATTATACTATCATTTATAACAATCTTTTCATCAGCAGAACCCTATTGCGATGTCAGAAAGTTTTCAATCCTCGATGGACTTGCAGCCAACTCCATTTCCGATTTGGCACAAGGCTACGACAATATGATGTGGTTTGGCACCGGGAATGGTCTGTCCTATTACGACGGCTATCATTTCAAGACATTCCGTGACGAGCCCGACGACATCGACATCATGAGTACCAACCGCATACTCTCCATCTTCCCAAGCCCAGACAACAATGTGTGGGTAGTCACCTTCGACCGCAAGCTATACATCTTCGATACAGAGCAATGCCAGTTTATCAAGGTTGGCACGATGCTCTGCAAGCGTTTCGGCATCCATTTGGAGTCGAGCGAGATATATCCACTCGCCAATGGACACACCTGGATTACGACTCACAAACAGAACTTCCTGATTCGTGTAGGTCAAGGAAAGGACATAGAGAGCATGAAGCCCGAGCTCATCAAGGTGGGCGAAAAAGGACTGCGAAGCGGCAACGTATGGTTTATCAAGCAAGACAAGCGAGGCCGTGAATGGATTCTCACCGACAAGGGAACATTCATCTACGGCAAGAACTTCCATACCTCTACGCCCTTCAAGTGGTTCAGAGAAGTGGGCAACACCATCTTCCTCGCCACGACTGATGGCAAGGTGGCTGTCTACGACAAGCAGAACCATCTCTCCTGGATTCCCATGCCAGCAGGCGTCACTCGCATCAACGAGCTGAAGAATACTGGTTATCAGTTGATTATCGCTACCAACATAGGACTCGTAGTGTACAATCCACGCACATTCAAGACCGACGTCATCAGTGTGCAGAACCCCAATCAGCCCGTAGCAGAAGTGAAGAAAGCCTACGTAGACGGGCACAACATGGTATGGGCATTTACCGAAGGACAGGGCGTGACCGTCATCAATCCTAAAACCATGTCAGCTAATTGGCTCTACGCTGATGCCCCTACCCCTGCCGACCGCACCATGAGTGACAACTTCTTCATCATGGAAGACGAACACGGCACTTTGTGGACTATCCCTAACTATGGCACCTTCAGCTACTACGACCGCAAGACGGGAAAGCTCGTTCCCTATATGCTGAGAAGCAACTCTGCAGGTAATTTCTATGTACCTCGCATTTCTAAATTCGTTGTTTCAGACCAAGGCATACTTTGGTTGACGGGTGTACACGACTTGACTCAGGTAAACTTCAAGTTCCACAACTACTCCATGATCAAACTCGATGAAGGAGAATCGGAAATAAGAGCCATGGCTTACACTAACAACGGATTCCACTGGGATGGTTTCAAGTCGGGACACCTCAAGATCAGCGACAGCCACTTCAAAAAGATTGGTTATCTGCAGTCCAACGGACAGATCTGCCAGAAGCAGACACCCTTCTCACGCTCAGGTATTTATGCCATCTATCAAGACATAAAGAAAAGAATGTGGATAGGCACAGACGGCGACGGACTGTATCTGTATGACCGAAACACCATGCGCCATTTCCGCTACAATGCATCCGACAGAAATTCCCTCCCGGGCGACAGCATCTATGATGTGGTGAGCGACCGACAGGGCAACATCTGGGTAGCCACATACGGAGGAGGCTTGGCACTTATGCGTGAAGACCCACAGGGCAACATCACATTCCTTACTCCTCGTAACGGACTGAGATGGCCAAAGAAATATTACAGTAAAGTACGTAGAATCACCTGTACCGCCAGTGGCGAAATACTCATCGGAACCACAGGCGGCCTCGTCACCTTCAAGGAAGAAAAGCGCCCTTCCAAAAACATACAATTCCACACCACTTCCTACAGGGAGAACGACACGACATCTCTCACAGCTCCTGACATCAACTTCATTCTGGTGCGTTCCAACGGCGACACCTATGTATCGAGCATGGGAGGAAGCCTCGACAAGATAACAAGCGAAAACCTGCTGCTGGACAATCTGAAGGTGAGATTCTGCAATTTCATCAATACCAGCGAGGGTAATGTGCAGAGCATGATAGAGGACAACAGTGGCAACATCTGGCTCATCAGGGAGTCGAGTGTCGATAAATACAACCCCAAGACAAGGAAGCTGACCGTCTTCGGTCCCAACGACTTCGACCTCAACATGACCTTCTCGGAGGCACGCCCCATTCACGACCCAGTAACCGACAACATCACAGTGGGCACTGCTACGGGCAGCCTGACGTTCAACCCCGCGAGACTGAAGCAGACCGACTATCAGCCCCGCATTATCTTCACTGAGCTGCACTACAACGGAAGCAACGAGAACATACCTATCCTGCACCAGAAGAAGATAGTCATCCCAGCCAACAAACGCAACCTGTCCATCAGCTTCGCCGCACTCGACTATACACGCAAGTACCAACAGTTCTATAAATACCGCATCGACGGAAATACCCCCGAAGGCGTATGGATCGACCTTCGAGGACAGAACCGCATCGGCTTCAACCGAATCTCGCATGGCAACTATGTGCTCAAGGTCATCGCCACCAATACGCATGGCAAATGGAGCAAACACGTGGCTTCGCTGGAACTCGACGTGCAACCGACGTTCTGGGAAAGCATCTGGGGCAAGCTGCTCATCATCCTCATCATTGCCGGTGTTGCGGCTTTGTGTTTCATCACATACAACAAGCAGCAGAAGGAACGCATCAACCACGAGATGAACGAGATGAAGAACAGGTTCTTCAGCAAGGCTTCACACAAGCTTCGCACTCCACTCACGCTCATCGGAGGTCCGATAAACGAGGTGTTAGAGAAGGAGGACAACCTCTCTACCGAGAGCCGCAGCCTGCTGCAGATGGTTCAGCGCAATGCCAAGGAGATGCTCAATATGCTCAACAAGATGCTGAAGTTTGACAACGAAAGCGACTTCTATCTTGACGAAGGAAGCGATCAGGCATTCGTGTCAAGCGAGAACAACGGCAGCATCAGCGACGAGACAGCCAAAGGCTATCTCCAGGAAGTAGAAGAGACAGAAGAGGACGACAAAACAGAACAGGCGGAAAAGGACATCACCATCCTCGTTGTAGAAGACAACCCCGACCTGCGCCAGTTCCTCTTCACCATCCTCAAGACAGACTATAATGTACTGCTTGCCGAAAACGGCAAGGAAGGCTTGGTAATGGCAAGAAACAAGATGCCCGACTTCATCCTTACCGACGTCACCATGCCTGTGATGGACGGTTTCACGATGGTACACTACATCAAGCAGGACACCAACACCGCCCATATTCCTATCATCGTACTGTCGGCTAAAGCCAGTGTGGAAGACCACCTGCGAGGCTTCGAGGAAGGTGTGGACGGTTATCTCACCAAGCCGTTCTCGGCCACCTACCTCAAGGGACGCATCGAGGCTGTCATCAATCAGCGTCATGCCCTGCAGCAAGACATGCTAAAACAGATACAACGAGCCGAGGGTGCCGAATTCCATATCACGCACGAATATCCACAGACAGCATCCGGACAGGGCGACAACAGAAGCCCTGCTACTAATAAGCGCATGACGGAAGAGGACGCTCTGACCGAGAAGATCGTACAGTTCATCAATGAGAACATGAGCAATCCCGACCTCAAAATCGATGACATCGCCGTAGCCATGGGTATGAGCCGCAGCGTGCTCTACGGCAAGATCAAGAATGCTGTGGGCATGAAGCCTATCGACTTCGTACGCCACATCCGCATCATGCGTGCCACCGAGTTGCTCTGCAATACTGACGAAACACTTAGCAGCATCGCCTACTCTTTGGGCTTCAGCGATCCTAAGTATTTCTCGAAGGTATTCAAAAAGGAAATGGGTATCATTCCAAGCGAATATAGAGAAAATTCAAAGTAATAACACTTTTTTATACCTGGTGCACGAAAAAAAAGAGAATTTACACCTTGATTCTGTACGAAAGCAGTACCTTTGCACCAGTTCTTAGAAAAGTTAAATGATAGTTTAATTCTTGAATACTCCTTTCCTTCAACAACGAAAGGAATATTCAAAGTGATCCGGGGATTGTGAAATTCCCGGATTTTTTTATAAAAAAATATCAGTAACTATAGACACATATGAAAGAAAAATCGTATCTTTGCACTCGTTAAAGATACGATAACTGAGATAAAACTATAAAAAGATACATAAAGAAAATGAGAACCGTTTACGAATTCTCTGTCAAGGACAGAAAGGGAAAGGACGTTTCCCTCAAGGAGTATGCCAACGAGGTGCTGCTCATCGTCAACACAGCCACGAAGTGTGGCTTCACCCCACAGTATGAAGAACTGGAAAATCTCTATGAGAAATATCACTCACAAGGTTTTGAAATCCTCGATTTCCCTTGCAACCAGTTTGGTCAGCAGGCACCCGGTACCGACGAGAGTATTCATCAATTCTGCAAGCTTACTTACGGCACAGAGTTTTCACGCTTCAAGAAGATAAAGGTAAACGGTGATGACGCCGCTCCTCTTTACAAGTTCCTCAAGGAGGTGAAAGGTTTCGCTGGCTGGGACGAGTCACACCCTCTCTACCCTGTCCTCGACAAGATGCTAAGCGAGGCCGACCCCAACTACAAGGAGAGTGCCGACATCAAGTGGAACTTCACCAAGTTCCTCATCAACAAGAAAGGGCAGGTTGTTGCCCGCTTTGAGCCTACCGAGAAGTTTGAGAATATCGCCAAGCAAATAGAGGAACTTCTGAATTCATAAGAATCAACGAATATGTGCAATATCGCTACTTTCTGATATCGCCATCATCGTTTGTAGGAATCTATCCCTCAAACATCAAAAAAGCCAAATGTTTTACTTGCATGAAACATTTGGCTTTTCTATTTACACATCTCTTGCCACATGGCTGTCAATACAGAAGAATCACACCACAGAATTTACAGACCTCATTTGGATATATATTTCCTACCATTGCAGATGACAAGACCATGATAGCTATCATCCACACGCTGTCCGTTCATATTGTATATCGCAGCTTTCGCAGGCTGCGGCTTTGACGTAACTATTGCACTGATGCCTGTGAGTACTTTCTGTGTGATATCTTCGAAACGGCCATTTTTCTTCTCCTTATGCTCACTCTTTGGAGCTTGATAGAAGCGATAATAGGTGTCGCGAGACACATTCAAGATATCCTCCGTCTGCGTTTCCTGATCACCATAGCTGAAGATGATATTGGTTCCATAAGGCAAAGAAATATGATAGAAGAGTTTGCCACCTATCATCCTGGTATCGGTCAGTTGATTGCCTGGCCATCCTCCGTTGTTTCCTTCACCCCAAGCAAAGAGGTAAGGCACACGATCCTCGTCGCAAGTCACATAGATGTTCATCTTGTCAGAAGGAGCCTCGCCACCACCCCATTGCTCAACAAGCCATGTGGCCTTTTGGCGCATATAGTTCTTAAAAACGGCAGCCTTGGCCAGTTCATCTTGGTTCTTGGCGACATTGCTGCTATTCTTCCAACATAGATAGTCGTTAGCTGCAGCATCGGAAATCTTTGCCGCCACACCATCAATATAAGCGTTCATCTCTGCATATTGATTGGCATAAAACTCCTGCCATACCTCCTTCACCTTGTCGCGGAAGTGCTTAAAATTCCAGGCACGATCAATGATAAACTGCTCAAACTTATCTCCCTGGAAGATAAAATGACGGAAATTGGTTTCATTATAAGCATTACCAAAGTCCCATACAGGGCCAAAAGTCCACTTGGTATCTGCACCTTTTTCCTTGTAGAGATAGCAACTGCCATGAAATCCCTCCTCATCTTGCAACAGCTCACGCACGATATACACCTTTGCCAAAGACTCGATGTCTACATACTTTTCCCATTCCGTATCGTTTTCATTATTGCTACAGATAGCCTTGGCGATGGCATTCCACTGTGTCTGCAAATAGTTCTCTTGCTCTGCGGAGAGCGCCTCTGGGGTATGATAAGTAAGCACCATGTTCTGGCTGCCCAACTTCACATTGATATGAGGATCTGTATCATAATTGTCTATCTCCACGAGCCATCCGCCCGTGATAGCCTCAGGATCAGTCGCCTTGTCAGCCTGCTCTACGATATTAACTCGTTTTTTATCAACACGTATCTTTTCGGTTACGAAATACAAGCCCTGATATTTTCCATTGAGCACCAATTCAACAGGTTGTGAATCTGTGGTATAAGGCAAGCCCACACGACGGCTCAATTCATAGCCTACCAGATTGCGGAGAAAACCCAAATCATCATCGGCACCAGCCATGAGCAAGAAGTGCTTACTCTTCACCATACCCACAGGGTTCACCTTACTATCAAACTTCAAGCGATAAGGTTTCTTGTCAAACCCATTCCACGTCCAGTTACCACGCCCTTTAATTATCAAGGTTTCTGGTTTATCTGCAGAAGCCATATTCTCATACCCCTCCAATCCCAAAGCATCAATATAGGCCGTGGCTGACACATAAGTTTCTTTGGAAATGATAGGCTGTGCATCCTGAGTGTTAACATACATGACGGGTAAAGTCCCCGATGGTTTCAAAGCTGACGTCATGGTTGGATCTGTTGCGGCATGGACAGCAGACAGACTGCCCAAGTTGCACATCACAACGAGCAGCAATAACAGTATTTTTTCTTTACTAAACATAAATATAAGTCTAATGATTCAAAATTTCAAGTTATAACAAGTTATTAGAAGCAGAAAGAGAAGGCGCATCATTGCCTGATGAAGTTGCGCCTTCTCTCACATATATATATTGAAAAATCAGCATAAGCACACTTACGCCTTGGCCTACATCTCTACCTGTGGCACATCCTTGAGGAACTGCTCTATCTCTTCGTCGCTGACAGAATAGTTTTGCAAGTCACCATTGATATAGCTGTCGTATGAAGGCATATCGATGAGACCATGACCAGACAGACAGAAGAGGATGACCTTCTTCTCGCCCTTCTCCTTAGCCTTGAGCGCTTCGCGAATGGTTGCAGCTATAGCATGACAGCTCTCAGGAGCAGGAATGATTCCCTCGGTACGGGCAAAGAGCATACCAGCCTGGAACGACTCCAACTGTGGAATGTCCACACCGTGCAGATAACCGTCCTTGAGCAACTGCGAGATGATCATACCGGCACCATGATAACGCAGACCACCAGCATGAATGTTGGCAGGCTTGAAGTCATGACCCAGGGTGAACATCGGCAGCAGCGGAGTGTAGCCAGCCTCATCGCCGAAGTCATATTCGAACTTACCCCTTGTCAGCTTAGGACAGCTCTCTGGCTCGGCTGCGATAAACTCAGTGTTCTTCTCTCCGCTCAGATTATGACGCATGAATGGGAAAGCCAGTCCGCCGAAATTGCTTCCGCCACCGAAGCAGGCAATCACCTGATCGGGATATTCGCCAGCCATCTGCATCTGCTTTTCTGCCTCCAGTCCGATGATCGTCTGATGCAGAGCCACATGGTTGAGCACCGAACCCAGTGTGTACTTACAGCCCGGAGTAGTAGTAGCCAGTTCGACAGCCTCGCTGATAGCAGTACCGAGTGAACCTGGATGATGAGGGTCGCGTGTGATGATGTTCTTTCCGGCTCGTGTACTCATTGATGGAGAACCCTCCACAGTAGCGCCAAAGGTACGCATGATGCTGGAGCGATAAGGTTTCTGACGCATGGTAATCTTCACCTGATACACAGCCGCCTCCAGTCCGTAGAGTTTGGCTGCATACGACAAGGCTGCGCCCCACTGTCCTGCACCCGTCTCGGTGGTGACGTTGGTGTCGCCCTCCTGCTTGCAGTAGTAGCACTGTGGCAAGGCCGAATTGATCTTATGAGAGCCTAAAGGATTGACACTCTCGTTCTTGAAATAGATGTGGGCAGTAGTACCCAGTGCCTCCTCCAGACCGTAGGCACGCACCAGCGGAGTAGAACGATAGAAGGTGTACTTCTCCTGCACGTCCTCAGGGATGTCGATCCAGGCATGTTCTGTATCGAGCTCCTGCTTGGCACACTCCAGGTTGAACACGTGCGACAAGTCCTCAGCCGTCATGGGCTTGTGGGTCTGCGGATTAAGTGGTGGCAATGGCTTGTTGGGCATATCAGCCTGAATGTTGTACCACTGTGTAGGAATGTCTTTTTCCTGTAGGATGAACTTTTTCTGTCTCATAATTTTTAAGTTGATATTGATTGTGATTGTTATTGTTATTCTTAGTCTTACACTTTATCTTATTCTTGTATTCTTGATTTTACTTTTGTATTTCCTGGAGAATGGCGACAGCCTGTTCCACACTCGTGATGCGGGCGATACGAAGGAATCGCTTGTTGTTCTTCTCTTTCAACGCACATTGCTGTACGTGGCAAGTGGCATAGTTGAGAACCTTCGAGAACATCGTGCTGCGATAGAACGGACTCTGCACGTTGCTTACAAACTGCATTTGCATAGTACCCTGTTTGAGCATGATCTTCTCGCAGCCCAAGCGTTTGCCGAGGCGTCGCAAGCTCACCACGTGCATCAGTTCCTCACCCTCACGGGGCACAGGTCCAAAGCGGTCGATGATTCGCTTTCGGTAAGCAGCCAGGTCGTCGTCATTCTCTATGCGGTCCAGTTCCCTGTAGAGCAACATTCGCTCGCTGCTTCCCGGCACATAGGTGTCGGGGAAATACATCTCTAAGTCGCTCTCGATAGAACAGTCGTCCACGAAGTCGTCACCCGTGAGCTGCTGCCCCTCATCCATCTCCTCCTGATACAGGTCGCCAAACTCCTCATTCTTCAGTTCGGTGACAGCCTGCGACAGGATCTTCTGATAGGTTTCATACCCCAGGTCTTCCATGAATCCGCTCTGCTCTGAGCCAAGCAGGTTTCCAGCACCGCGAATGTCAAGGTCCTGCATGGCGAGGTTGAACCCGCTTCCCAGATCGCAGAAGGTCTCCAACGCCTCCAGTCGGCGGCGAGCATCGAGTGTCAGTGTACTCTTCGGCGGAGCCACGAGATAACAGAAAGCCTTCTTGTTGCTACGCCCCACCCTGCCTCTCATTTGGTGCAGGTCGCTAAGACCGAAGTGATGGGCATTGATGATGATGATGGTATTGGCGTTCGATATGTCGATACCGTTCTCCACAATGGTTGTCGAGAGCAGCACATCGTAGTCGTAGTTCATGAATCCCATAATGACCTTCTCCAGTTCCTCGGGCTTCATCTGTCCGTGTCCTATCGCCACGCGGCAGTCGGGCACGTACTTTTCTATCATCAGTTTCAACTCCATGAGCTTCGATATACGGTCGACGACGACATACGCCTGTCCGTTACGGCTCATCTCGAAGTTGATGGCATCTGCCATGGTATCACCGCTGAAGGTCACCACCTCCGTTTGTATCGGGTATCGGTTGGGCGGCGGCGTGCGCATGATGCTCATGTCGCGTGCACCCATCAGCGAGAACTGCAGAGTGCGGGGAATAGGTGTGGCACTCATCGTCAGCGTGTCGACATTCACCTTTAGTTGGCGCAGCTTCTCCTTGGTGCTGACGCCGAACTTCTGTTCCTCGTCGATGATGAGCAGACCGAGGTCATGCCATTTCACAGTCTTGGAAATCAGCTTGTGCGTCCCCACTACGATGTCTGTCCTTCCCTCCTTGAGGTCTTCCAGCAACTGTCTGGTCTCCTTGGCGGAGCGTGCCCTACTCAGGTAGTCCACCTTTACCGGCATTCCCTCCAGTCGGTTTCTGAAAGTCTGGTAGTGCTGAAAAGCCAGCACCGTGGTAGGCACCAGCACAGCCACCTGCTTGCTGTCGCATGCCGCCTTGAAGGCTGCGCGTATCGCCACCTCCGTCTTTCCGAAGCCCACATCGCCGCACACCAGTCGGTCCATGGGGCGTGCGCTCTCCATGTCGGCCTTTACGTCCATGGTGGCTTTGTTCTGGTCGGGCGTGTCCTCGTATAGGAACGAGGCCTCCAACTCATGTTGCAGATAGGAATCGGCGCTGAAGGCGAATCCCTTCTCCTTACGGCGGCGGGCATAGAGTTTGATCAGGTCGCGCGCGATGTCCTTGATGCGCTTCTTCGCCTTCTCCTTCAGTCGGTCCCAGGCACCCGTGCCGAGGGTCGACAGTCGGGGCGGCTCGCCCGTATCGCCGCTGCGGTATTTGCTGATCTTATAGAGCGAGTGGATGGATACATCCACCTTGTCGTTGTTCGTGTAGACGATGCGTATCATCTCTTGATAGCTGTTGCCCACCGGCACACGCACCAGTCCGCCAAACTTTCCGATGCCGAAATCCACGTGCACGATATAGTCGCCCGGCTCCATCTCCTGCAACTCCTTCATCGTGAGCGCCATCTTGCCGGCACGTGCTGAGTCCGAACGCAGACTGTACTTATGGAATCGGTCGAAGATCTGATGGTCGGTAAAGAAACAGCATTTCTTATCGTTGTCGATGAAGCCCTCGTGCAGGGTCTTGTCCACGGGCACAAACCTCACCTGATAGCGCTTCAGTTCCTCACTCTCAAAAATATCCTTGAGTCGCTGTTGCTGCTTGCTGCTGTCGGCCAATATATATAAGGTGTACTGCTGCAGAAGATAGTCCTCCATCATCTGGCCTATCAGGTCGAAATTCTTATGAAACAGGGGCTGAGGCACGATATGGAACGGCACCACGTCGGCAGCCTCCTCTGTCTTGCGCTCCGCCACACCCTGTTCGGCGATACCAAACTCTATGCGCTGGCGCTCCGCCACACCCTGCTGAAACTGCAGGGCCGATGACAGGTTCAGCTCTTTCTTCATGGCACGTCTTATCCGTTCCGCCTCCACCTCGGTGGCTCCCTCCATCTGTTCCACCATGCTCTGCGAGGAGAAGCCTTCCTTGTATATCTGGTCTATACGGTCATAGACGAACGTAAAGTCCTTCATCGCTACCACAGCCCGCTTGTCGAGGAAATGCAGGAAGGGCTGTTTCTCACCCTCAGCAAGCGAGAGTTCGGGCACAATCTCCACACTCTCACGCCGGTCGCGCGACAACTGGTCCTCAATACTGAAAGTACGTATGGTGTCTATCTCGTCACCGAAGAAGTCGATGCGGAAAGGAAACTCGCAACTATAGGAATAAATATCGAGAATGCTGCCTCGAATGGCAAACTGACCAGGCTCGTAGACATAATCTGTCTCCATGAAGTCGAAGTCGCGCAGTTGATGCGAGATGTCCATCAGCGACACCTGGTCACCCACTGCGAGCTTAATGATACGCTCGTCGAGATTCTTCTTCGACACCACCATTTCTGCCAGAGCATCGGGGTAAGTAACGACATAGAGTGGCTGCGAGGATGCCAGTCGTGCCAGCACCTCGGTACGCAATATCTCGTTGGCAGCATCCTTCTGTCCGTATTTCACAGCACGCCTGTAAGTAGAAGGAAAGAAGAATGCCTGATCCTGGCCCAGTATCTGCACCAGGTCGTGATAAAAATAGCCCGCCTCGTCGGCATCATTGAGCACGAAGAGCACCGGGCGAGCCAACCGCTCTTTGACAGCGGCAAAAAACAAAGGCGCAGAAGAGCACACCAATCCACTGAGGAAAACGGTCTTCTGCGTTTTTCTATCCAATAATTTCAGGAGCGCCTTCGCCTGGGGCGACCGCTCAAAAATATGTACTATTTCCTGTATTTCCACTTCTCTTCAGTCTTCGCCCCCTACACCTTCTTGGGATATTTCTTAAACCATCCATCCCAGCGCAGGCGCATCACACCAAAGAAAGCCTCACCAAAGATTCCACCGCTCATCTTGCTCGTACCCTCACGTCGGTTGACGAAGATTACGGGCACTTCCTTGATCTTGAAGCCAATCTTGTGGGCAGTGTATTTCATCTCTATCTGGAAGGCATAACCCTTGAAACGGATCTCGTCAAGATTTATGGTTTCCAGCACCTTGCGGCGATAACATACGAAACCTGCCGTAGTATCATTCACCTTGAATCCCGTGACCATTCTCACATACTTCGAGGCGAAATAGCTCATCAGCACACGACCAATGGGCCAATTCACGACGTTGACACCCGAGACATAGCGCGAGCCCACAGCCACGTCGAATCCCTCGTCGTGAGTCGCGGCGTAGAGTCGTGGCAGGTCGTTGGGATCATGACTGAAGTCTGCGTCCATCTCGAAGATAAACTCATACCCCTTCTCAAGCGCCCATTTGAAGCCAGTGATATAGGCTGTACCCAGTCCTAACTTGCCCTTTCGCTGAAGGATATGGAGACGGGAGGCAAACTCGCCAGCCATCAGTTCCTTCACGATGGCAGCAGTACCGTCGGGGCTTCCGTCATCAATAACAAGGATATCAAAGTCTTTCTCCAGACCGAACACGGCCCGGATAATCTTCTCGATATTCTCCTTTTCATTATAAGTAGGAATAATTACAACACTATCACTCATAAGCTATTATTGGTTTAAATGAATCGACATGATAATAATTAATATATCTCATGCAAAGATAATGCATTTTTCTGAGTTTGCGAAAGGAAAAAGAAAATATTTTCATTTTCTGAACGATGATTATATTTAATTCACGTTGTTGCGAAATAAAGTAACTACTCAGCACCCCATATAACCATAAGTAGTTACTTTAAAATCGTTGAACCACATTAAAATCTTCGTTCAAAGGCTTTGAACGGACATTCAAAGGCTCTGAACGGACATTCAAAGGCTTTGAACGCACATTCAAAGGCTTTGAACGGAACTTTTATAGGCTCTGAACAGAACTTTTATAGGCTCTGAACGGAACTTTTACAGGTTTAAGAAACAATTTATATAGTATAGGAAAAAAATCGACCTGTACGGATGGTGTAATACGCAGCACGCCCTGAAAGGGCAGAAGCTCTTAGCCAGGGCAACGCCCTGGGTATAATGACAGTCAGCAATGCGCCCTGTAAGGTAGGGTGTTCAAAATCCGTTTAAAATCCGACGCATTTTTTACCTATGGTATTGATGCGTTTCACTGCCAAATTTGGAGAGAGGGTTGCATTAGTCCATTCTTTAATGTGCCGATGTCTTCCTTCCTCCAAACGTTCTTTAAAATCAAAACCAACTCGCCTGTTTTTGTCAGCCAAGGCTATGCGCAGAGGCATTATAAGAATCATT